>JBMZCX010000001.1:0-113750 GCA_049613795.1 Thalassotalea sp.
GTAGTAGGTTGGGCTTTAGCCCATCAGTTTTTTATTATAAAAGAGCTAATACTTGACGGCATAAATACCGACCTACAATAGACGAAGGTCGGTAAATAAAGGCTAAAATTCAGCCTGATTCCATTGCTAAAATAGTACGAATATCAAGGGTATCGGTATAACGTACTAACCCTAATTCTTTTTGCTTACGTGCATGAACTGCCATGCGATCTGATAATTCATTACCTTCATTATTCGCATGACCTTTAACATGACTTACGGTAATTTTACTTTTTATTTCAAGATACAAGGTATAGCAAGCTTGTACTAATTCGGGGTTTTTAATCGCTTCACCATTGGCTTTCTTCCAACCTTTATTTTTCCAACCTGACGCCCATTTAGTAATACTGTCGATTGAGTATTTTGAATCAGATAATATTTGTACATGCTCATTGGTCGCTAAATACTGCTTAGCCAGCTTAAAAGAGGCGAGTAAACCGTTTAATTCTGCGGTGTTATTAGTGCCATTGGCATTATATAAGCCGTACCATAAATCCGTTAGTTTTTTCTGCTGATAAACGGCAACACCTGTCCCTGATTTTCCTGGGTTAGGTGAACAAGCACCGTCACAATATATTTGCACATCGGCCTTAATGGCTGGTGCTACAGGGGCGTTACCTAAGCTGCTAGTACGTTTAGCTGTTGATGAACCCGTCCCATTTTTTGAACGATTCATTAACGCTTTAGTGTAGCTGGCTTTAAATGCGCTTTCAGCTTCAGCTTTTGAAGGAAAGCCCATAAATTGAGCGTCAGAGCGGCCTGCGGTTAAGCGTTGTACTGTGCCCCAGTCGTCAAAAACACCTGTTTTTTCACCTTTCCAAACGACATAGAATTTTTTAGCCATGATTTACCCTTTATTAACCTGTTGATTAACGCGCTTTGCTGAAGAGAATACTAGCCATAAACCGATCATAAAAAATGGAATACTTAATAGTTGACCTGTATTTAAAGAAACCTCAATAGAATAGGCGGCTTGTTGCTGCTTAAAAAATTCAATAATAAAACGAGCGGTGAAGGTCATTATTAAGAATAAACCCAATAACATGCCGCGATAATTTTTCGCTGTGCTCGCACGATAAACAAGAGTTAATGTTATAAATATTGTTAAGTAAGCAAACGCTTCATAAAGCTGAGCAGGGTGCCTAGGTAAATTATCAATACGTTCAAATACCACAGCCCAAGACACATCAGTCACTTTGCCGATAATTTCTGAATTAACAAAGTTAGCACTGCGCACAAAAATACCAAACAGTGCAGTAGTTATGGCTAAGCGGTCGAGCAACCATAAAAAGTTTTGTTGATAGCGCTGGCAATAAAAGTACACCGCAATAATAACGCCTAAACCGCCACCATGACTGGCAAGGCCACCTTCCCAAATAGCGAGTATTTTTAATGGGTTAGAGAGGTAATAGCTTGGATCATAAAATAAACAATGCCCTAAGCGCGCGCCAATAATGATGCCAATAACGGCATACATTAATAAATTATCAAGCGATTCAACAGGTTGTTTTTCCTGAATAAAAATCCATTTCATAAAATATAAACCAGCAAAAATAGCACTGGCAAATAATGCGCCATACCAGTGTATTGTTAATGGCCCAATTGCAATAAGTACAGGATCAATATTCCAAATAAAGTGAGACAACAGAAAACCTTAAAATATGAAGTTAGTGGCGCTTAATATACCAAGAGTGCTTGTTGTTTGCAGCGGATAAAATAAGCAAAGCGCTATTTATTTTAATGAAAGATCAACAGCGCCTAGTTCTCGATCAAAATAGTCTTTTAAGAAATTGAGTAATAATCGCAATTTTTTATTACTGGCTGTGCCAGGGGGAAATACACCATAAATAGGAATATCGCTTAAATTGTAGTCGTCTAATACTAAGGCTAATGAACCTGATTGAATTTTAGGGAGAGCATCGTATTTAGGTATGCGGCCAAGTCCATGGCCTGCTTCTACAAAAGCGGTTCGGGCAGCAGCATTGTTGGTACTAATGCTACCTTTAGTTTCAACGCTAAATGATCGGCTGCCTTTTGTTAACGTTAGTGTGCCTGAGGTTAATTTGTAAATTACCCATTGGTGGCGGCTTAATTCTGCTGGTGTTGTTGGTCGGCCATTTTTTTGAAAGTATTCAGGTGAGGCACAAAGGCAAGTAGGTAATGTGGCTAATTTACTGGCTTGTAAACCCGAGTCGGCTAAAGGTGCCCCGCGTATTGCTAAGTCTATGCCTTCTTTCATAATATTAACGACTTCATCGGTTAACATAAGATCGAGCTCAATTTTCGGGTAAAGGCTTCTAAATTCATTTAATGCAGGCACGACCATTTGTAAGCCTGCATTAACAGGGCTGGTAATTTTTAATAAGCCTTCAGGTTCATTTTTTATACTTTGTATTTGCTGATTAGCAGCATTGGCTTCTTCTGAAATTGTTTTACAGCGCAGGTAATATGCTTGGCCTGCTTCCGTTAGGCTAATGGATCGGGTGGTACGATTGAGTAATTTTACACCTAACTGCGCTTCAAGTTTTTTCAGGTGGTAACTGACAACAGCACGAGAAATACCTATTTGTTTGGCCGCGGCGGTTAAACTGCCTTGGTCTATGACTTGGGCAAAAACCACCATACTTTTAAGTTGTTCAAATGAAATATCCATTCTTATGCCTAATTAACTATCGCTGCTCTTATTGTATCAATAATTTGACTAATAAAGTTGAATTTATCTGCATTGTTAGTTTGTATTTTCCCTTTATACTTTACTTATCAACTAAAAGTATTAATTTTGGCAGCCAGTAAACTTATCGCTAGGCACTTATAAAATAAGGAATGCAGAGAATGAAAAAAATATTAATGGTATTAACCTCTCATCAATCACTGGGTGATACCGGTGAAAAAACAGGCTTTTGGATTGAAGAGTTTGCTGCACCCTATTATGCATTTATTGATGCGGGTGTTAACGTCACTTTGGCTTCTCCTTTAGGCGGGCAAGCTCCGATTGACCCTAAAAGTGAGTTAGCCGACTTTCAAACAGAAGCAACTAAACGTTACGATGCAGATACTAATGCGCAAAAACAAGTTGCTACAACGAAGCCGTTAAGCCAAGTAAATGAAAGTGAATTTGATGCCATATTTTACCCAGGGGGCCATGGGCCGTTATGGGATTTAACCAATAATACAGATTCAATTGCCTTAATTGAATGTTTCCTAAAAGCCAATAAACCTGTTGCAACGGTGTGTCATGCCAGTGCCGCATTATTAAATGTAAAACAAGCATCAGGGGAATTTATCGTGAATACTAAGGCCGTTACTGGTTTTAGTAACAGTGAAGAAGCCGCTGTGCAATTAACTGATATTGTTCCTTTTTTATTAGAGGATGAATTAATTAAGCGCGGTGGTGATTATCAAAAAGCGGAAGACTGGCATGCATTTGCAGTGCAAGACGGCTTAATTATCTCAGGCCAAAACCCAGCCAGTTCAGCATTAACAGCTGAAAAATTATTAACTCAACTTAACGCATAAAGAAGTAGGTATTCCATGTTAAATTTTAGTTTTCAAAATCAAACCGCGATTCATTTTGGTGAAGGGCAAATTAGCGTTATCACCAAAGAAATACCGCTAACTGCAAGAGTTTTAGTGATTTATGGTGGCGGCTCAATAAAAAGTAATGGCGTTTATCAGCAAGTTGAACAAGCATTAACTGGTCACACTTGGTTTGAATTTTCAGGTATTGAACCTAATCCAAGTTACGATACGTTAATGAAAGCGCAAGCAATTATTGCTGAAGAAAAAATTGATTATTTATTGGCTGTTGGTGGAGGTTCCGTTGTCGATGGCGCGAAATTTATTGCCGCCGCAGCAGTATTTGAAGGTGATGAACCTTGGGATATTTTAGCTAAACAACAGCCCGTAAAACAAGCGCTGCCATTAAGTGCGGTATTAACATTACCTGCAACAGGCTCAGAAAGTAATGGTAACTCTGTGGTTACTCGTAATGGCAATAAACTGGCTTTTTCAAGCCCGCTTGTTCGTCCTGTGTTTGCAGTACTTGACCCAAGTGTGACTTTGTCATTGTCTGAACGTCAAATTAGTAATGGTGTGGTTGACGCGTTTGTTCATGTTATGGAGCAATACTTAAACTATAGCGTTAATGGCAAAGTGCAAGACCGTTTTGCAGAAGGTTTGTTAATGACGTTAGTGGAAGAGGGCCCTAAAGCATTGCTACCTGAGTCAAAAGAAAATTTAGACGTTCGCGCGAATATTATGTGGTCTGCTACTATGGCATTGAATGGCTTAATTGGTGCAGGTGTTCCGCAAGATTGGTCTACTCATATGATCGGCCATGAGTTAACAGGCGCTTATGGTATTGACCACGCACGTACCTTGTCTATTGTCTTGCCCGCGGTAATGAAAGTTTGTCGAGAAGGTAAACGTGACAAGTTAATACAATACGCTGAGCGTGTGTGGCGTTTATCAGGTGACGACAATGACACTAAAATTGATCAAGCCATTTTATTAACTGAAACATTTTTCAAAACGATGCAGGTGCCTACGCGCTTGTCTGATGTTGATATTGATGAAGCGCAAGTTGATGGCCTTATTGATAAATTATCACAACATGGCATGACGGCTTTAGGTGAACATGGTGATATTACGTTAGCTGTTAGCCGTAAAATATTAATGCAGGCATTGTAGGAAGAGAAATTATGACAAATATAGCTGCAATGCAAACAAAAACCGTTAATCGTCAAATACAGCTTGCTTCTCGCCCATTTGGCGAACCTAAACCAAGTGATTTTTCGTTAGAAGCGAATAGTAAACCTACTGCCAAAGAGGGGGAAGTGCTACTACGTACTGTTTATCTTTCTCTTGACCCATACATGCGTGGACGAATGAATGATGCTAAGTCTTACGCAGACCCAGTTGGACTTGGTGAAGTGATGGTGGGAGGCGCGGTGTGCCGTGTTGAAGACTCTAATAACGATCAGTATCAAATTGGTGATTGGGTTGTAGCCTTTAGTGGCTGGCAAGACTACAGCATTTCTGACGGAAGTGACTTACTTAAGCTTCCAAGTAATATGCCTAACCCGTCGAAAGCGCTAGGTGTACTTGGTATGCCAGGGTTAACGGCTTATATGGGCTTACTTGATATTGGCCAACCTAAAGCAGGGGAAACCGTCGTTGTAGCAGCGGCAACAGGTGCTGTGGGCAGTATCGTTGGACAAATAGCAAAAATAAAAGGCTGTAATGTTATTGGTGTAGCTGGCGGGGCTGAAAAATGTCAGTACGCGGTAGACATATTAGGCTTTGATCACTGTTTGGATCATTATGCGGATGACTTTGCTGAACAGTTAGCAGCGATTGCTAACAAAGGGATCGATGTTTATTTTGAAAACGTTGGCGGTAAAGTATTCGACGCAGTTATGCCGTTACTTAATAGCTGTGCCCGTATTCCGCTGTGTGGTTTAATTTCTCAGTATAATGCAACTGAATTGCCGCAAGGGCCTGACCGATTGTCACTGCTAATGGGAACTTTACTTATTAAGCGAATTAAAATGCAAGGCTTTATCGTTTTTGATGATTATGGTCACCGTTATGCTGAATTTAGTGAGCAAATGATGAAATGGTTAGGGGCAGGTAAAATTATTGATAAAGAAGATATTTTTGACGGTTTTAATACGACTATTGCTGCCTTTATTGGGTTATTAAAAGGGGATAATTTTGGCAAAGTTATTGTGCGTATCGGCCCTGATGATATTAATGTGAATGGGTAAACGGTAAATGACGTTGTTCCCTATGGTCACAGGGAACAACTTCTACTTGAGAAAATTATTAATTGAGTGCCTTAAAACGAATAGCAACGCCACCACTGGTAGCCAGTGTTATTGATAAACTATCGCTATTCGCTACTTCTTTATTTTCAATGATCATATCGTATGGGTTATTAATCCATTCAGCGTTATCACCATCGCGATATATTTGTGCTTGGTAACGAGTATTTGGCGCTAAAAAGAGTAAATTAAAAGTAAGCTTTCTTGCCTTTTCATCCGTTAATGCACCTAAGTACCAGTCTTTTCCACCACGTTCTTGGCGAGCAAAGGCTACATAATCACCAATTTCACCAGCAATTGCTTGTGAACGCTCCCAGTCGGTTGGCACGTCTTTAATAAATTGAAAAGCAGCTAAATTAGCATTGTAATTTTTGGGTAAGTCCGCTGCCATTTGAATCGGGCTGTATAGCACCACGTATAAAGCCAATTGCTTTGCTAGGGTAGTTTGTGGGCGATTGCTATTGGCGCCTAGTCCATTAAACCCTAAATTGAAAATGCCGGGTGTAAAATCCATTGGTCCTGAAAGCATACGTGTATATGGCAATATTGCGGTATGCTCTGGCGGGTTAGGTGGAGTACCCCATGCGTTAAATTCTTGGCCTCGAGCGCCTTCTCGTGAAATCCAATTAGGGTAGGTTCTTCTTAGCCCTGTATCTTTTATGGGTTCGTGGGTATTTATGCTAATTTTACGCTTAGCCGCTTCGGTAACACTTAATAAGTATTGATTGATCGTGTATTGGCTGTCGTGCCACTCTTTACGTACTATACCATGCTTATCTATGCGTTTAATATCACCACCATCAGCAACATAACCCGTTTTTATTTGGCGTACACCGTGCTTTTGATATAAATCGTATGCTGCCTGCATTTGATTTTTATAATTAGTAACGTTACCTGAGGTTTCATGGTGGCCAATTAAGCGTACCCCTTTACTTAAAGCGTATTCCGATACTTTTTTTAGATCAAAGTCATCGTAAGCTTGAGTAAAATTAAAGACATCGCCATTAAAAAACCAGTCACCGTCCCAGCCAATATTCCAACCTTCAACTAACACGCCTGAAAATCCATGTTCGGCAGCAAAGTCGATGTAGCGCTGTGCTTCACTGGTGGTTGCTCCGTGCTTATTACCACTGCCCCACGTGTTTTCATTAATGTGCATTCCCCACCAAATCCCCATATATTTTCCAGGTTCAACCCATGAAACATCACCCAGTTTATTGGGTTCATTTAAATTTAATATAAGATCGGAGTTAAGTAGACCAATAGCATTCTTACTGATTTGAATAGTGCGCCATGGGCTTTTAAAATTGGTTTGGGTTTTAACTAAAATACCATCTGACCACGGCGTTAAGTCAGCTTTTAAAACGCCTGGCCGCTGCTGATTTATGGTCATTGCGGCATAATCGACTAATGCAGCTTCATGAATAGAAACATGAGTACCCGATGCTAATTTGAAGGTGAATGGTGTATGAGCGCGATCAATCGACTCAATATCTGAGGTGTTGTAGGTATATTCGTAACGATTCCAGCCTCGGGCAGGTATCCACCATGCGGTGGCCATTTTAGGTTTTTGAATAACAAACTCGGTAAATTCATCAATAATTTCAACTTTATTTAGCCCTTTTTGCTTAGGTACTTCGTATCTAAAGCCAATACCGTCATTAAATACTCTAAAGCGCACAATAAAATGATTCGCTGATTCCCGTGAATGGGTAAAGTGAATAACTGCTTCATTGTGGTTGTCTGTAATTTCTTTACTTTCGCCCCAAGGTTGCTCCCAAGTACTCTTATGCTGATTAATCACATGGTTGCTAATTTTAAAGTCATCACCTAAGTTTGGTGCTTTTTTAAAAGCCAAGCCTAATGCCGATGGCTCAATAACAGATGTGTTATTAAAGCGGATACGATAGCTTGGTTTTTTTTGATCGGTTATCGTTACTAAAATATTACCGTCAGGTGATCGAACTTCTATTGATGTGACTTTTGCGCTAGTACTATAGCTTATGGTTAGTAGCATGAACGTAACAAGTAAGTTTGTTATTGAATGCTCAAAGCAAGGCCATTTTAAACAACTTTTCATGTGTTTTATCCTTGAAAATAGAATTGCTAATAGCATAAAGCACTTAAAATAAAAGAGAAAAGGCCTGCATACGTATTCAGTATCTTATCCTTAGGTAATACCAACCTCACTAACTATGAGAGCATTTTGTCTGATTAAAACAACCAGTAACTGTATTGTTTTTCTTTGTATAAAGTTGCTTAGCTAATAAATGAAGCTATATGGCAAGTGTTAGTGCCATAACCAGAGGAGTAAGGTTGGCTGCAATAACATTCATGATCATATATTTTGGATATTCTGAAATGTTTTCTTGGTGAGTTACCATTCCTTTGAAAGCGATAAATGAAAGGCTGCAAGGTAATAAAGCAAGTAAAAATAGTGATGGTAATTGCTGATATATTTGTAACCCTATAACTAAGCTCGTGGCTAATAATGTAAAAATTAAATAAATGAGGTTAGCAATTCGAGTACCGTATTTTATAACAACATGATTGCGCCCTGCATTTTTGTCTGCTTCAATGTCTGGGTATTGATTAAGCAGTAATAAATTATTAATTAGTAAAAAAGGAATCACTGCAAGCTGCCAAACTAAAGGGCTATTGTTTTTCGTGATGACAATATAACTACCTAAGACAATAAGAAAACCAAAACCTATACCCGGCGCAATTAAACAGGCGAACGGTATTTTATTTAGGCTATTGGTATATAGCCAAATAATAGATAAGCCACTAAGCCCAATGGGTATAATACGGTAGCCAACAGTCGATAAAAAGTAACCGCCAATTACAAGGGTTAAAAAGCTTGAAATAATAGCCATAGCTAATACAGTTGATAGTAATTCTGGGTGTTTGCCTAATAAGCCACTACCACCACTAAAAGGGGTTTTAGTGGTGGCTAAATCTAACCCAGTTTGATGATCTTGATATTCATTAAGCGTATTGACGGCAATAGCAGATAATAGCGCTCCAATAAGGGCAAGCGTAAAGTCAATGAGGTTAATTTGCAGTTGTTGGTAGTGGGCAATACTGGCTCCTAAGCACACACAGATAGGGGCGAGTAATAAAAATGGTGGACGCATGGCAGGTAAAGCCGCAATTAACTTATTCAATGTCGTACCTCATTTCTTCAAAAATAGACTCATTTTATAACGTGCGGCTTTACTGTTTACACTTACACTATATGATTGCAATGCTCTCTATTTTAAGTAACTAAATTGTCTTGCAATCGGAGAGGGCTCATATCGGGTATTCGTTATTCTCTTGTTTTTTCGTTTAACGTTCTCGAATAAATACGCTGGTAGTTAATGGTGGCACTTCAAAACCCGCGGTTGTAACTTTACTTTGTTTTACTATGGGATCATAGCCTTGAGCAAGCGCAGGATGGAGTTTAAATGCACGAGTATCTTTAACCGCTAAAAATTGACTTTGGGTTGAGCTATTAAATAAAACCAGTATTTTACCCATTTTTTTGTCAATGATTGTGTTTTTATTCTCATCGTCAATCAACATAGCAATTAAACCTATTTGTTGATCTTTTCCTGTATTCAAAAATTGTACTCGTTCGATAATATCTGTTGCGGTGGTTAGTCTAAACAATGGTGAACTCATACGAATGCGAATAAGTGTTAAAAAGGCTTGCTTACTGTTGTTAATATCATTGGCTGACACCTTATCTTTACCATTATTTTTTTTGAGTAATGTGTGAATTAAAGGCCAGTTATCGGCGTCTTTTTCAGCTGCGGGTAAGCCCACATTATAATTATTAGTTTGGCCTGAAAAGTCGACTTTGTTATACCAATTACCGTAGTCATAACTGTCGCGTAAAAAAGACTTAGAGCGTAATAGTTCTGAGCCCATGTGCAAGAAAGGAATACCTTGGGCTAATATTGGATAAGCAAGGCTGAGGGTTTGAAAACGTACGCGGTTTGCAGTTGACGTATTAAAAGGCAAGCGGTATTGGTTATTGTCCCATAAGGTTTGGTTGTCGTGTTTCGACACATAATTAATGGTATCGGCGGGATCCAGTGCATAACCTGCAGGTTGGTCGTCATAAGAAATATCTTTGCCAAGTACTAATACACTGTTAGCACTTTCTAAAGGAAAGTTTGCTAAGTTACCCGCAAGCCCAACCCTTAATTGGTCAGCTGATAATTTATAACGTGCTAGCGCTTGTTTTTCATCAACTAACTCATTATTAAATGTTGCCAAGCCGTTACCAATACCTTGGCTTTTTCTAATGTCATTACCGCTAGCGCTAAAAGCACCACCACGTACTGCATCACGTAAGCGGTCGGTAAAAGTACCTATTTCTGTGCCGCCAAGATTTAGCTGGCTGGCTTGAACAAACTGTGCGTTATTGGCAACTTCACCAAAATTCCAGCCTTCACCGTAAAAGTAATTGTCGCTGTCGACGTTTTGTACCGCGGCACGTGCTTTTAACATAGCTGTTTTAGGTTGATGTGCCATTAAATCAAAACGAAAGCCGTCAATTTTATAATCACGTGCCCATACCACTAATGAATCGATCATTAGCTTTTCCATCATTGATCGTTCGGTGGCGGTGTTATCACAACAAGTAGACTGTTCAATTTTTCCTGTAATTGGGTGTAAGCGTTGGTAATAATTAGGCACAACCTTATCAAGTATGGCTGTTTTTTCTAAACCCGCTTGATGAGTATGATTATAAACAACATCCATAATCACGCGAAAGCCCAGTTGGTGAATGCGCTGCACCATTTGCCTAAATTCAACAATACGCGCGAGACCTTCGGCGTTTTGGGCGTAACTCCCTTCAGGAACCGTATAATGAAAGGGGTCGTAGCCCCAGTTGTAATTATCAACGGCTCTTAATTCATCAACTAACTGCTGAGCATTAGCGCTTTTCGGATCATAGCTACTGAGTATTTGTTGCAAGGTTAATTCTGTGTTTAAAGTGTTGTCAGAGCAAATACTTGTTGTAGGCTGAAGGTGACAAACTGCTTTGAGAGTAGTACTTAGTTTTATTGTGTTTTTGTCAGCTTCGTTTACTGTGCCAATGTCAAAAGTGGGCAGTAAATGGATATTATTAATACCTGCTTTTCTAAGTGTTTTTAGATGGTTAATACCATTGCTATCTTCTTCATTAAATGCAGCGTATTTGCCTCTTACTTTTTCAGAAGACAGGGCTAAGTCGTGGGCACTAAAGTCATTGATATGGGTTTCGTAAAAAATATTATCTTCTGGATTTACTATTTTTGGAACAATATGCTTATTCCAATTTTTAGGCTGAGTATTGCTTTCATTTAAATCAACCACTTGCGAATATTCACTGTTAGTCGACAGGCTAAGAGAGTAGGGGTCGGTTACAATAATGACTTCAGTTTTACCGCTGGTAGGGTGAAATACTGCTAATTTGTATTGATAATAAGTTGCCAACGCAATATTACTTGATTGGGCTTGCCAAATACCTGTTGTAAGGTCTTCTTTCATGACTAGAGTACTAGGTGAAAGTAGCTTTTTATTTTTATCAAAAACTAACACTTCAACCGACTGCGCGGTAGGAGCCCATAGCTTAAAAGTAACCGTGTTGTTTTTTATTGTTGCGCCTAAATCTTGTACTTCGTTGGCATCATTAATTTGTGAAGTGTAAAGGGCGTCAAGTAATTGAGCATATTGAACGCCACTATAGTGTGTTTGAGTATTACCAATGCTTTCTACAACCAGTTGATTTTTTAGCCATTCTTTGGCTTTTTCTTCAGATATGTTTACGTGATAAGCCCAAAAGTGGCTTAAATGCTTAGGCTTGTTAACCTTTTTTTGTTGTGGCAATTGAGTGAGTGTAAGGCGATGTTCTTGCTGGTTAGCTAATGAAATTAGTGTGAGCTCTTTGGTTGCATTTTCAGGAGATATTAATAATGTATTGAGTGAAACCCAGTGAGCTGAGTAGTCTTGGGGATTGATTGGTTGAAAAGGTGTTTGAGTATCAGCTTGATTTTGACAAGCAATCACACTCAGAGCACAAATAAATACGCTAAAAATAGCTAATCGACGGCGCATGGTTAACCCTTGTGATTTATTATTATCAATTATTTTTCAGTCTTTCTATCTTCCTGTAGATTCTCTTGAATGTGAAGTGCAATAAAAGAGTTACATACGTATTCAATAATAATTGTTAGGGAATATATAGGGGGTTAGTTAATTAAATTAACCATGTTTTTTTTCCACTTACTTCTAATTGTGGGCAAAGTGCCATGCTTTTCAAGAGTATTCATCGCGTTGGTTAAATCGTTTATAATTTGGGGATCTGTATTTAGGTTACAAGCCAAGTAAAAATCAAGTGATAGTTCTTCGAATTTGAAGACATTTTTATATTTTTTAATATCACCGACATTAGCAACTCTATATTTGAGTAAATCATCATTAATGATGACTAAATCAATATTGCGGTTAGGCATTTCTAATAACTTTAGTAGTGCATGATAATTATCAACCACATAAAGGTTTGTATTTTCTGTAAAACCTTTACTTAATAAAAAATGGTGTGAGAAATCGTCACGTATCACCGCAATATTATAAGCTTTCGCTTGTTCAATATTATTGATTGTTATTTCACTGTTTTTTAGCGAATAAAGAGAAACTGAACTTGAGGCAATATGGCCGATCCAGCTAAATAGCGGTTCTCTTGATGGGATACGGGCAAGCGAATAAATACAGGTGTTTTTTTCATGCTTTACAGTATGAAAAGCTGAAGACCATGGGTGAGCAGATAATTCATAGGGGTATTGAGATTCTTTTAGCGTAGCTTCAATAATTTCTGTTGATAGCCCTGTAATGCTATTGTCAGTAACAATTTGGTATGGTGCAAGGTGCTCAGTAACTATTTTGAGCTTAGCGGCTAGCACTTGCTTGCACAGTAGAGCAAATATAATACTTAGACAAATGCTTAATACTCTTGTCACGCTTAATTTCCGTTGCTTGTTAGTGTCATTTTATACCAATCTCACTAACTATTTGTTCATTTGTACTGGTTAAAACAACCAACTATTGTGTTATTTATTTAATAATTAGAACAACTAGTTATTAAAATAAATGCCTTGTACTTGGCTGTTTTTCCTGCGTATAAAGTAGATCACCTAATTAATTAAACTGGTATTACCTTTATTATTTACGTTTCGATTATAACCGAAAAATGTGTCATGTGAACACTTTTAATTACCCCTCGTTCTCTTAAATAAAAAGCTTTTAGTGGTTAGCCAAAAGCTTCTAATAAAAGGTATCGGCAGAATGTTACCTGGTAAAGCTTAAGGCTGACATTCTTGAATAACTAAGCTACCTACATTAAAACCACTACTTGGGTTAGCCTCATTTAAGGTTAGCATTACGCTATAAGTACCGTCGCTAAGTGTTGTTGTATTATTATTTTCACCAGCGTTGCTATAGGCTACTGGGTAGGAAACGCCTAAGGCTAATGGTTGATCATTTATTTCGTTGCTACTTGGGGCTTGTGCCCATAATTGAGTCGTCCAATTACCGTCATCTGAGGCGAGTTTAAATTGAAATTCACCACTAAAGTTAGCAACGGCTTGGTAAATATTATTACCTTTGTAGTGCAAACGATAAGCTTCTTCAGCATTCCAACCTGAATGTTCTCCACGTACGTAAAGTTGCCCTCCACCATTGATTGCAAAAGGAATTTGATCGCTAGAATCAGCCAATGCTTGGCAATTAACCGTAGGAACTTTAGCAATAACACTTAATATTGGCGTATTACTATTGGCATTTAAACTAAAGGTGTAATTGGTTGGTGTGCTAACGGTAACTTCAAAGAGATTGCTGTTGTTTATTAGTGTCGTTGAGCCATTTTCAATGGTGACATCGTTAAATTCTAAATTGACAGTTGTATTGTCTGCTGATGCGATAGCGAAAGTGTGTGTGCCTGCAATAAGCGTTGTGGTAAGTGTATAAATACCTTCACCATCGTAAGTTAATTGGTCTGCGGCAGAATAGCCATTCTGACCAAAATCATTAAATGAGGCTGAAAGGAAAATATCGGTATTACCATAAGGGGCAATATCTGCTGCGTTTAAGGTAATATCAGCAGGTAAGCCATAACCTTGTGCGCCATGTTGAGTTTTAACAAAAACAGCGGTTGTTAGTGCAGGTACGGTAAATGTGCCGTTATTAAAGTTTTCAGTAAAATTTGCTGAATTAACTTGTGGGTCTGCTGAATTTTGTTGAATGCTATGTAGTGTAAAATTACTTGCTGTCGCAATGGTGTGCGATTGTGTTTGTTCTGTAGCATTAATCACTACCACAATTGCATCGTGGTTTGAGTCTATATCAGCTAAATCATCGCCATCGTCAATGCTCATGACGATTAAGCCTTTAGTTTGATTGCTCCCTGTATTATGAAAACCAACGCGATCAATAACGTCTTGCGCAGTGGTTAAGCGAAATAGCGGGCTACTGGCTCGAATGGCAATAAAGTCTTTGAAAACGTTTGAAGCCAATGCAATGTCGCTAGCGCTAACTGCTGTTTGGGGATTACTAATAATATTGCTAATTAATGACCATTTATCTTCATTGTCTTGCGCTAAGGGTAAACCGATATTCCAGTTGTTAGTGGTTTTGGTAAAATCAACAAAATTAAACCAGTCGCCGCTGTCATAACTATTGCGATCCATCGATTTAGAACGAATTAAATCACCACCTAACTGAAAAAATGGAATACCTTGGCTTAATAACGGTAGTGTTGCGGCAATATTATGAGCTCTAACGCGTTGCTGACGCGTCATGGTGTCAGTAAAGCCGTATTGTAATTGGTCCCATAATGTTTGATTGTCGTGTTTAGAGACGTAATTAATAATATCGGCAGGATCTTGACCATAAGACGGTTGAGTGAAACTACTGCCTAACTTAACATTTCCGCTTTTATCTTGTAGGGGATAATTAGCAAGAGTGCCTGCAAGGCCTAATCTTAGGGTGTCTTGGTCTGTTAATGAGCCATTATTAAATAAAGCAGCACTGCGAGTAGTGTCGCGAGGGCGGTCGTTAAATGTGCCTACTTCGCTACCCGCCATATTATTTTGTTGAGCTTGCTGATAGCCTCGGTCGGGTCTTGTCCAGCCTTCACCATAAAAGTAATTATCGCTATCTACTGCTAATACAGCTTCTCTTGCAGCTAAAATAGAGTCAACTGAATTATTTGCCATAATATCGAATCGAAAGGCGTCAAATTTATATTCCTTTGCCCAAAGTACGAGTGAGTCAACCATTAGCTTTTGCATCATGTCGTGTTCAGGAGCTGTGTCTTGGCAGCAAGTTTCAGTTTCTACATTACCTGTAACTAAGTTACGACGATGGAAATAACCAGGTACGACTTTGTCTAATACTGAATTATCCCAAAGCCCTGAAGAGCTGGTGTGGTTAAACACTACGTCAAGCGATACGCGCAAACCTAAGTTGTGCAGAGCTTGGTTCATTTGGCGCATTTCAATAATACGTGCAACACCGTCGGCATTTGACGAATAACTACCGTCAGGCACATTAAAGTGTTTAGGATCGTACCCCCAGTTAAAGCTGTCTAAACCGCGCAATTCTTCAGCTAGTGCTTGCGCGCTGGTGCTGCTAGGGTCGTAGCTTTGATAAACAGATAATAAAGTTGCTCCGCTATTTTCAACCCCACAAACTGATGCGTTTGGTGAGATGGCACAGAGTTCGTCAACGGTATTGTTTAAATTAACGGTACGATTTATATCTTCATTAATACTGGCAATATCATTAGCGGGTAACATTTGAAAATGGGTCAAGCCAGCAGCAGCTAATGAGGCTAAATGTTGAACGGGCAGGGCGTTTTCTTCGGTAAAAGCAAGGTATTTACCACGATTTTCAATACTCGTACTTTGATCGAGAATACTAAAATCTCGAATATGGCCTTCGTAAATAATAGCGTCTTCAATATTTGTGATGGTAGGAATAGCGTGGCTGTCCCAATTGTTAGGTTTTAAATCGGCATCTTGTAAATTAACAAATTGAGAATATTCGCCATTAGTAGAAAGCGACACTGAGTATGGGTCTGTGACTTCTAAACTTTCAAATTGTTGGTTTTGTGCATGGTAAACATTAAGTGCAAAACGATAATATTGACGGTCGTTACTTTGTGCAATTTCTGTATACCAAATACCTGTTTGGCTGTTGAATGTGAGTGACTCAGTTGACGCTAATGTTTTGTCGTTATTATAAATTTTTAAGGCTACATTTTTAGCTGTTGGTGCCCACAATGATGTGCTAATCGTATTATTTGAATAGCTTACCCCTAAAGTTGCTTCGTTAGCATCGTTATTGGCTTGGGTATAAAGCGAGTCAAGTATTTTTGGTGTTTGTACGTAAGTTGCACTAACAACAAGATCATTATTATCGTAAGCAATAGCGAGTAATTTACCCGTAAGCATGCTTTTAACTTTGGCAAGTTCAGGCATTGAGGCAGTAAAAGCTGTGAGTGATTGATAGCGTGGAATATTTAAACGAGTCGCAGGGTGTTCGCTACTATTATTTGGCATGTATTCAATGTAATTATCGCCTGAAATGCCTGTTTCGCCATCGTAGTTCAATTCATTGCTGTCTGACGAATACACGCGTACTTTAGCAATGTTATTAGCACTAGTTTGCCATAATAAGTCGGTAGGACTCACCCAATGAGCAGCAATGTTTTCGATAAATACGCCTGTAGGATATAACGTTTCTTCAGTAAATAAATCGCTAACACCGCTTAATGTCCAAATCATGCGATTGCCGGTTAAATCGGCTTTATGATCAATACCACCAAGGTCTTTTTCATCGCCTTTATGGACAATAAAGTTAGCACATGTCGCGTTATTGTCTTTTAAGTCGATTAACCAATACGCGCCATAATTAGGGTCAATACCTGTTTGTGCTTTGCCTATTGCCCAATCTGTGCCTTCGTCTGAGTTGTAATCGGCCAATGCATCACACTCACTATTATTCCATAAGTGTAATATCCAATTGTCGTAGTCAGCGTTAGGACGGTTATAAAAAATAACTAATTGGTGATCGCCAGCAGTAACAATAGGAGCTGGAAGCGCGTTAGGATCGGTAATGGTTAAATTAATTGTTTTCTCAGCGTTGGCGTTACTGGTGTCAGTTACCACTAACTTTGGGGAGTAGCTGCCAGCAGTGGCGTAAGTAACTTGTGTAGTTGTTGTGTTTTTACAATCACTAATTGTAATTGAGGCTATATCTCCATCAGGCGTAAGCACACATGAGAGCGCGTCATTATCACTGTCTGTAACCGACCACGAATAATCAACCGTTAACGTTTGAGTGGCGTTAATGTCGCCTGAAAATTGAGTAATTGTAGGAGCGTTATTACTAGCAACCGGAGGCTTTGGTGGTGTAGGTGTTGATGGGGAGCTACTTGAACCGCCTCCTCCACAGGCCATAATAGTCATTGTGAGCGTGCTGTAAAGCATCGCATTTACTACTTTTGTGGAGATTGACATAACCCTACCTTATTTAAATTTAGCTTAGCTGAACTTAGCTATTTGTCATAAAAGGACATTAAGAAGTCATTAGGTTTATCATGGATTTTTGTCATCTCTTTTAACGTAAGTTGGCATTTATGCCGTTAAATATTAGTTTTTATATGATAAAAGAAACAGATGATCTAAATCCCAACCCATGAATTCAACATAGCTAAACTGAATGAATTTTATTATTGTATCTTTCTATGCTAACGGGTTGTTTACAGGTTGAATAGCGCTTACATACGTATTCAATAGCGATATTTGGGGTTAGCTGAACACTATTTTTAGGCAAATAAAAAGCCCTGCTTATAGGTAAGCAGGGCTTTAAATGAAATTAACAGTAAGCGTGTATTAAGTGCTTATTTCGCTGTTACTGTCATCGTTTTGGTGACACCATCTTCAAAAGCAAAAATGTAAGTGCCAGCAGGTAAGTCAATACCAATATTATTATTTGATTTAACTAACTCAAGTGCTACACCTAATTCAACTTTAGTGCCTGCAACTTCAACACCATAGTTATAACCTAGTGCACCACCCCAGCCTTCGTCAGCCACTTTAAATTCACCAGCGTTAGTTAACGTAACTTCCATAGAGTAAATATGTGAGCTTTCAGCTGTATTTCCTGCATCGCTAGGCATAAATTGTAATTGGTTTGCACTTGAAGCACCCCAATCAGTTATGCTACCGCGTAAGTATAATGGGGCTTTTGATACTTTAACGACAGGTTCCGCTGAAGCAAAAATAACTTCAAACTTATACGTACTTGATTGGTCAACCACTACACGCATATTGCCGCCATCGTCGATTACTTCAATTGCATCAGAATCTGTTGAAAAAGTTACGTCATTAAAGCCTAAGTTAACCGCGCTCCAGTTGGCATCAGCAAATTTAAAGGCATGATTACCGTCAGCTTCTAAACCATATAATACACTGTAGCTACGTGAATCTTCGTTCCATTTAACTTGATCAGCTGCTGGCGAAGACCAACCATTTATTGACCCACGAATAAACACTTCTGTTGCACCAAATGGTAGCGCTGGTTTAATTTCAAGTGTTGGCATAGCCATATCAGAAAGGTCTAAAATAAAGTCATATTTAGCCTTGCTTGATGATGTAAATGACAATGCACCGCCGTCAGCTTCAAGCGCATGAGGCATGTTGGCACTAATTATATTGTTAGAGCCTACAGCACCAAGGGCAAAACTTGCCATATCGTCGGTAATGGTAAAGTTATACGTTTCAGCCATTAATTCTTTTCTGAAAGTGTATTGCCCATTGGCGCTATATACTAACTCAACGCTTTCATCGCCAAGCATTATACTTGGGAAGGCGCTAACAGGGACTTCATTAATCTCTAACGTGACTGCCGTTGTGTCTGAAGCATCAACTAAAAATTGATAGATTTTTTCTTCAGTCATGGTTACCGACATGTTTTGACCAACGCCTTCACCTACTGTCATGGTAATTTTTGAGCCAACAGCAGATTGATCACCGCCTTTAATGCTACCGAAGCTTGCAGGTTCAGACCAGCTGTCATCAGCTACTTTAAATTGATGTGTAACCACACAGTCTTCACCTTCACTTTCTTCAGTGGCAGGTACAATTTCACAGTCGGTATCAAATAAGTAGTTTAAGCGGTATTTTCCGTTCCCCGCATATTCAAATTTAGCGTCATCTGTTGCATTCCAACCATTAAAGCCACCTTTAATAAATAACTCAGTCTCTTCAGGGTTAAATACAGCAACACATTTTGATGCAATATCGACAGTGCCAACACCTACTGCAGTTGTACCTTCAGGACAAACTAATGTTTCACCTAAACATAGCTCGCCAGATTCGTCGGCAGCCATACCCCAACCACAGGTTTTTAATCCTGAAGAAGCTTCGGCGCCAAAAAATGGATGTTGATTAATAAGTAATAAACCGTCTAATACGTTAACGGGGAAGTCGTCATGCGCGTAGGCATTTTTATTTATATTATGAAAAACAATATCACCCGCACCACCAATTGGCATGGTTAAGTCGTTTTCAGATATTTTTTTACCAGAAACGGTATCGTTAAAAATAATATTGGCACAGGTACTTGGAGCATCAACTAAATTGAATATCCAGTATTGGCCGTAGTTATCGTCAATGCCTGTTGTTATACCTGATGGGCTTTGTCCCCATTGTGGCGAGATACTTTCATCGGCATAAGCGGTACAGTCATCGTTATTCCATGTGTGAACGACAATGTTTTCATATAAAGCGCTGTTGTCAGCTCCTTCAACATGATCTTCATGTCGATAATAAGCTACAGCTTCACCAGCACCTGCAATATATTCAGGCGCAGGGGCATCTTTAATTGGATTTTGCTCAGGAATAATACATTCGTAAGTGCCACTTTCATCAATCGCTTTATAGTTAGGGCAAGATAATGGTGGTGTGTAACAAATTTCTTCGCCATCCATGCTTGGTGTAGTTGCATTTACTGAACGATTAATACGTTGAGATGGGCCTAAGTAGTTTGCAGGGGGGATAGCAGCAAACCAATTTTCAAACCATTCGTCAAAAGCCTCGCCATAAATAACGTCTTGGCCTTGGCTGATTTTAAATGCTCTTGCTTCTTCCTTAGCAATGGCTTGGCGTTCTTTTTCTTCTAACGTTAAACCTAAAATACTGTAAAGGTCTAAATTTTCATATTTAAAATTAGCTTCCCAGGCCGCTTCATCAAAGTCATCGCCTTGTTCAGCTTGCGCGGCAGCTCTTGCTACTTCAACGGCTGCAGCTAGGTCAGCAATCTCTTGGTCTGACGGCGGATAAAAATCGGGGCTAGCAATTTGCACAATAGAAGGGCTTTTACACCATAGACCAACATCTTCAAAAACATCAGTGATCACAGGCTGGTCTTGATCGCTGCCACAACCAGTAAGTGCGGTACTTATGGTAATAACAGCCCCTAGCATGAAGGGCGTTAAATTGTATTTCATGAGTTTATAACTCCATTAACTATATGGTTTTAGTTTATGTGCATATTAGTTTTAGTATCACTCTTGTTATTATTGGCTTATTCGCTAATAAAACCTACTTCGCTGCTTAAGTAGAGTGCTACAGGTGTTACTTTATATTCCGACTTAAATTATTGAGTAACATCGTAAAGCTACACAAACAAATGTAGCATGTATATATAACAACGCTATTGTAGCGTGTTGAATACGTATGCAGAGCAATGCAAAGTTATGAATACGTATGCAATTAAGTATTGCTTGTTTTTTGACTAAGTTATTTCTACACTAAATTTGCTGCCAAAATAAATAAAAATAATAGTTAATTAAAACAATGTCATAGTGCATATGAATTCCGATAATAAAAGAAAGCAACAAACGATTGCGTTACAGCAAAAATTTTAGCATAAATACCACGAGTATTTATTAAGGAATACACATGAAAAACTTTAATCTTAGTGCATTAACAATTGCACTTATGATAGGCGGAGGGCAGCTTGCACTAACCCCAAGCTATGCTTTCGCTGCTGAACAAGCGTCCTCTCAAGACCAACAAACTAAAAAAGAAAAGAATGAAGTTGAAGTCATTGAAGTCACTGGCTTTAAAGGCAGTGTCATTAAGTCTCTTAACACAAAACGTTTTTCAGATACTATTGTTGACGCTATTTCTGCGGATGACATTGGTGGTTTACCTGATGTGTCAATTGCCGACTCATTAACTCGCCTTCCAGGGGTAACTTCTGTTCGTATTGACGGCCAGTCAAGTGAGTTAAATGTGCGTGGTTTATCAGGTGGTTTTGTTTTATCTACTTTAAATGGCCGTGAGCAGGTATCTACTGGTGGTGGTCGTTCGGTTCAATTTGATCAATATCCGTCAGAGCTCATTAAACAAGCACAAGTTTACAAATCACAAAAAGCTTCGTTAGTTGAAGGCGGTATAGCAGCAACTATCGCTCTTGAAACGGCTAACGCGCTTGATAACGACGAGCAACAATCTTTCCGACTTTCATTAATGGGTAACTATAATGAAGCGGCAGCAGACAACGAAGATTCGGAAACGTTTGGTCGCCGACTTACTATGTCTTATCAAGCTAAGTTTTTAGAAGATACAATAGGACTTTCAGTAGGTTATGCTGGAATGTTCCAGCCAACAGTATCTAGCCGCTTTGTTAATTATCAATTCGATGAAGAAGATTTGTCATTGGCTTATGACGGTGCGCCAGAAAGCATTTTAGTGTCTTCAGGCTTTGAAATTAACGAACGTGGTGGTGAAGATAATCGTGACGCGTTTGTACTTGCATTAAATTATGAGCCGAGCGATTCATTACGATTTCAATTCGATGCGTTTTATTCAAAATTTGATTCTGAAAAATGGGATCGTGGTTTACGCATTTCAGGCTTAAACAATATTGCAGTAGCGGGCTCTAAATTACTATTAGATAATCCACTAATGGCAAATGGGGCGTTAATTGGTGGAACTATTTATCGTGACCCATACGGTACTGCTTTGGCTCCGCCATTTAAAGGTTCGTCACGTGAAGTTAATATTCAAACGCAAGCCGATGACAATACTACCTTAAGTGAGCTGTCGTCATTTGGTTTTAAAACTGAATGGGATATTAACGATCAACTGTTAATGACGGTTGATATTGCACACTCAGAAGGTGATGAAAATTATAAAGATCAGGTAATGCGTATGGCCTACTTTGAAGATTCAAGTGCCGACACTCCTATTATTGATGACAATATTATTTTTAGTTATCAATTAAACGGATTAAATAACCCTGACTTAACTTTTAATCAAGACTTTACTGATACCGCCCACATGATGGTAACCAGTGCTGAGTCTTACCCACATATTGAGTCTAACTCTTCTGACTCTATTCGTGTTGATTTTACTCAACAGCTTGAAAGTGAATATTTTGAGTCGGTTGAATTTGGTGCTCGTGCGTCAAAACGTGAATATGAATTGGGCCGTGGTCGTTTTGTTTATGGTACGACCGACGGCAACATGCGTAATGGTCAGTACATTACTTATGCAGGGGTTGATGCCAATGGTAACCCTATTGAAGTTCAGCGCTTTTCACCTTATGCGTTAAATACTGATAACTCTACAGTAACAACTATTGGTGGTGAACTGTCGGGAATGCCGAGTTTTCTTTCTGTTAACAATGATGCCATTTTAAATGCTTGGATCCCAAATGTAGACCGTACACCTATTCGTACGTGGGAACATAATTGGACCATGACCCAAAATAACATTGTTGACGAGGAAGTACTTGCTGCTTATGTGCAAGTTAATATTAATACTGAAGTATTTGACTTACCTGTAACAGGTAACGTTGGCTTACGTTATGTATATTCAGACCAAGCGAGTACAGGTTTAGTGAATGTTGGTTCTGGCCAAGGTGACGCCATTACTGATGACGCAGGCGTGGTTAATAACGACTTTAGACGTGAGAAAGTAGGGGAAAGTTACAGCGACTTTTTACCATCGCTTAATTTAAACTTTCAGTTAAGCGATAACGACCAGCTACGTTTTGCTTACGCTCGTGTAATGTCTCGTCCAGATATGCCAAGCATGGCAAATAGTGGTAACTTTTCATTTAATGTAAACCGTGATGGCGATGGTCGAAATTATATCGACTTAGACAGTTCAACAAGCCCGTTTTTACGTCCTTTTTATGCGGATCAAATTGATGTTTCTTACGAGCATTATTTTGAAGAAACTGACGGAGCCTTTGTTTTCGCTATTTGGAACAAAGACATTGACAACATGGTGAGTGATACGGTTGATCATGACTTTGATTATGAAGCTAATGGTATTTCACTTCCAACCATTCCTGATGACAAGATACTTGATGAGAATGATGAAGTATTAGTATGGGAAAATGGTGATTATTCCCATGCTGAAAACAATGGTGATGCAGGCTATATGCGCGGTATTGAAATAGGGTATACCCAAACCTTTACTTTTTTACCTGGATTATTGTCAGGCTTAGGGGCCAACGTAAACTTTTCGTATACTGAAAGTGAAATTGAAGTCCCTTCGAAAGTACCTGGTGAGCAAGACTCATTAGCGCCAATCGATGGTTTATCGCCAAGAGTGTATAGCGCGACTTTATTTTATGACTGGGAAGAAACTTTTACAGCACGTATTAGTGGTCGTTACCGCTCTGCATATTTGAGCCAGCAAATTGCTATTGGTGATTCGCAATCGGCTTATTTCCAAGACGAAACCATTATTTCGGCGCAAATGTCGTATAACTTTACTGAAAACTTACAAGCAGTATTGTCGGTTGATAACTTAACCGATGAACCTAATATTTCATATTTTGGTGATACTTCGCGTACAGGGACTATTCAGTACTTTGGCCGTACTATTTACTTTGGTATAAACTACTCGCTTTAATAAAAAAATAAGCGTGTACTCTATAATTTAGTACCGAGCAAACGAAAAAAGTGCAATAACGTGTTATTGCACTTTTTTATTGGGTTAAAAATAAGAGAATATCATGGAAAAAATACTAATAGGGAATGAAAGCTCATTGCTTTCTAGTCGTTTAATTTATGGGTGTATGCGTATTGTTGGCGATAATACTCCGTCGGATAGAGCAAAAGGAAAAAGAGCAATACAGGCGGCAATAGACGCAGGTTACATGCATTTTGATCATGCTGATATTTATGGCTCAACTGAATGTGAACGTTTATTTGGTGAGCTTTTGCAAGAAACCCCTAACCTGCGTGAGAAAATACTACTAACGTCAAAAGCGGGCATTCGTCCTAAACGAAATAACACAGACTATGCGCCAACACGTTATGATTTTAGCAAAACCTATTTAATTGAAAGTGTTAATGGTAGCTTACAGCGTTTAGGCACTGAGCAGCTTGATCTGTTTTTATTGCACCGTCCAGACTACCTAATGGATATTGAAGAGGTCGCAGAAACGTTTGCTTTATTAAAGGCCTCGGGGAAAGTAAAGCATTTTGGTGTGAGTAACTTTAGCACTGCACAAGTGAGTGCATTACGATCTGCGATGGTCATGCCGTTAGTAACCAATCAAATTGAAATTAACATCCATAATATTAATAGTTTGCTTGATGGCTCGCTAGAGCAGTGTCAGCAATATAATATTTCACCTATTGCATGGTGCCCGTTAGGTGGTGTGGCTTACCCTGCTTGGGGCAATACCTTTACTGCTGACGACGAACAAAGAATTTCGATAGAATTAACACAACAAGCCAATAACTATCACTGTGAGCAATGGCAAATAATGCTTGCGTGGTTAATTAAGCATCCAGCCAACATATTACCTATTGTAGGTTCAACTACTCCTGAAAGAATCGTTAGTGCAACCAAAGCACTTGAAATAAATTATTCCCGTGAAGATTGGTATCGTTTACTTGAAGCAAGAAATGGTGAGAGTGTGCCATAAACCTTAATCGTTCGGCTCAGCGTTAGTTATTGATTTTCTTTATTAATTTTTTGTACTGCATTGTTAAGCCGAGTGATTATTTTAGGTGAACTATTTTTATTAATTGCAAGATATAGCTGTTCTACCCACTTAGGCTGTGTGAGAACATGCTCAACAAGTAATGGCGATTGATTGCTTTCGCGGAGTTTGTGCTGCACAACATTTAAGTCTAGAAATAAAAAATCCACTTTTTGGCTCATTAATAACTTAAATTGGCTTTCTCTTGAGTCAACAACGAATAAATTATTATTTTCTGAAAAACCTTCCGATGTTAAATATTCGTGAGCAAAACTACCTCTCACTACTGCGGTAACATATGTTTTCGCATTTTCTATCGTTGCTAATTTAATTTGACGTGATTTCACCGCAACAAAGCCATTTTTAATTTCAAGTACTACTGCAAGCCAATGGAAAAAAGGCTCACGTTCTTTGGTGCGATGCATTGAATAAATTAACGTGTTGGGTGTTGATCTAGCTAAGTTATACGCCCTTGCCCAAGGGACAATGTTAATGTGTGGTGTAAGTTGTGCAGCAGTTAAGATACGTTGTACTTTTTCTGAGACCGCCCCTGTCATTTGATTATTTTTGATTGTTTGAAAAGGGGGGAGTTCTTCGGTGTAGACGTGAAGCTCCTGCTCGAGAGCAAAGCAATTTATTGACATTAATGTCGTTAGAAGAAAAGCATTTAATAAGTTTGTTTTATTCATGCGGAGTTAAAGTCGCCTCATGTATTAATTCTTAGTGATGCATCTACTCTCACTGATTTACTCTCTTTGTTTTTATCACAACAATGCGCTTAATTTCAATTGTGAATACGTATGCAAACGATTGTATCTAAATTGATGATTGCGTAACGTAATTAACTTAATAGTAGCAAAGATACCGCATTATGCTGAGAAAATTAACCACGCCTTTTTATATTCTTTTAAGTTTACCTGCAACGGCAATGGGCTTTGCACTTTCTGTACAAATTTCCGCGTTAAGTTGGTTATTAACAACAAAGTTTGGGCTAGACATTCATCAAGTCGGTTTGGTGTGGGCTGCAGGCCCAATAGCGGGGATTTTAGGGCAAGTTTGTATTGGCGTTATTAGCGACAAAGTCTGGCTATGGCAGGGAAGAAGGCGACCGTTTATTTTAATTGGCGGAACACTTGCAGGCATGATGTTACTCGCACTTCCTAATATTGATATTGTTTCTACCTCCTTAGGGTTTTCTGGTTTATTAGGCGTAGCTATTGCGGTAGCGCTTACCCTCGACCTTTCAATTAATATAAGTTTTAATCCAACTCGCGCTATTATTGCTGACGTTACTCCCGAAGGTGCAGAGCGAACGCTAGGTTATACTTGGATGCAAACGGTATCGGGCTCTTTTGGTGTACTGGCTTATGCAATAGGTGCTATTTGGGGTAATTATATTTTAATATATTTTGGCGCCGCGCTGGTGCTTTTGTTATCTATTATCCCACCATTTTTTATTAAAGAACCTCGTGAATTAGCAGTAAGTGATAGTGCTACAGCCAATGAAGCTGTTTCAATTACTAAGGTATTGTTAAATATAAAACCGCTATGGGGATTTATAATTTACGACATTTATGCCATTGCATTACAGCTTTCAGGCATTAAAACTGGACATTATTGGGCTGAGATAATAGCTGTAATCATCACATTATATTTTGTGGTTGATACCCTGTTTAGCAAAGAAAATTTTAACGAGCAGTATAAAAACAATGAAGTTGGTTTTAGAAAAATATTAGCTGCCCATTCATTTAGTTGGGTAGGCGTGCAAACCATGTTTGTTTTTATTTTTGCCTTTTTGCAAGATAAAATGCCACTGCTTACTGACGACCAATTAGGTAAAGTTATTGCCACTAGCTTTTTAATATTAAGTGCGGTGTCGGCATTGTTACCTGCTTTTGTGTTAACGCCTTTAGCTAAGCGTTTTGGCCGTATTAATGTTCATATAGCATGTATTGCTAGTATGGCAATAGGCTATGGTTTAGTTGCTGCTTTTGGTATGAATAAAACATTACTCTTTGGTTTGATGGCGTTGTTAGGTATCGGCTGGGCTGCGATTATTAGTTTGCCATTTGCAATTATGTCAGAAAAAGTAGAGCAATCTCGAATGGGTCTTTACATGGGATTATTTAACTTATCGGTAGTATTACCACAATTATTAGTGAGTTTAGGGATCGGCTTATTAATTAATAATATTGACGATAAAGGTATTGTTTTTCAAATTAGCGCTGTTTCATTAGCTATTTCAGCATTAGCGTGGACGCAAGTGAAAGAAAGCTTAAGCAAAAATAGCAAATAAACTTTGTTATTTAAGCTTCTACTGCACCTTTAATTGGATTGAATTATTAATTATCTGTTGATAATGCTAAAGTGCCTTCATTAGTCTATGGCACTTTAGTGAAGGGTTCGGTTATTAAAAAATCAGCACGTAGTCAGTCATTTAGCTTGACAAAAAATCTCGATAAACCGTTAGACCTGACAACGCATTTACCTTTTCGGGTGGCTGTGGTTAGTAACTTATTAGCGCTTAATAGAGATTGGAAAATTAGAGAGTTAACGGATTTAGATCCAAGAGAAATGCGAGTGCTACTTAATATTGGCTCCTATATGCCAATAAAGTCGGCCGATATTGCTTATCAATCTCGACTAGACTCTTATACTGTGAGTCGTGCAGTAAAAAAATTATTAGCGCTTAAACTTATTGTATCAGAGCCCGACCTTCATAAAAAAAACGTTAAAAACTTACTGCTAAATGAGCAAGGAGTAGTGCTATATCAAAAATTGATTAGTGCGATGGACGAACGTGCTCAGCAATTAGAAAGCGTATTAACCCAAGACGAAACTCAGCAGTTTTATAATATGCTCGAACGTATTGAGAATAAAACGGAGCAGTTATTAGCCGAGCAAGCTAGCGATCTTATTAGCCAAGGTATTGAGCCGCCAGCCGACCAAAAAGAACTTATTCGTTGGTATAAAAAAAGTAAAAGTTAAGCGCGATGAGCATGAGCGCTTAACTTTTTATTTAGGCGTTTAAGTTTTACTCAACTAACCAAATAGCATAACTTAACGGTGGTAGCGTTACGGTATTGTTGTTTGTGTTAAACTGGCTGCTTACCTTATCGCTATTATCCGAAAATACTAAGCGAGCATTCACTATTTTGCTGGCAAAGGTTGCTGTTTTTACATCGTTTGACGTATTAAATGCCACTAAAACCTGCTGACCATTTTCACCTGACATTATACGCTCGAATACGTATAGTCCAGCATCTTCTTGCTGAAATAAGGTGTGTTGCTGTCCGTAGCGTAATGCAGGAAATTGGTAATAAATATCAGCAAATGTCGCTAAACGTTGGTAAAACGGGTGTTGTTGGTCAAAATTATTAGCCGCTGTTGTTTGATCTGTTGCAAGTAAATTGTCGTCGTTGTAGCTTTTCACTAACGAAGGCATCATGTCTTGGCGAGAGTCTTTATCTCCTCCTGTACCGACAAAACCTTGTTCGTCACCGTAATAAATAATTGGCACGCCGCGCATAAAGTACATCATGGCGTGAGCTAATAAGTTACGTTTAATTTGTTGTTTTTGAGAATAATTGAAACTGCTGTTATTGACCATATGAGCAAAGCGGCCCATGTCATGGTTACCAATAAAATTAAGCAGTTGATTAGCATTGCTATCGTCGTCTAAATAATCACTGTCGCGGTTTAACCAGTTAGCCAAAACATTTGTGCCAGCTTGCTTTACTAGTGTCTCGGTAACCGCTGATTGAAAGCCAAAATCTAACACTGATTGCATATTACCTACGGTGGTGTACTTGCTTAGCACTTTGCTATTGCCGTCGTAAACTTCACCAAACATAAAAAATTGTGGAATGCCGATAGACTGAGCGTGATTAACAATGGCAGGTGAGAAGTCACGCCAAAATTCAATATTGACGTGTTTTACAGTGTCAATTCTAAAACCGTCAGGTTTGAATTCGCTAACGAGGTTTTTAAAGGTATCAATCATCTTAGTAACAACTTCGGGGTTATTAGTGTCGATATCGTCAAGCCCAGAAAAGTCGCCGTATAGTGAGTTTTCACCTGTAAATGTTGTGTCACCTTGGTTGTGGTAATAGTTAATGTTGTTTAACCATTGTGGACTTTTTATTTGTGCTAAACCTTGTGGAATAACAGGGGTATATTTATCGCCTTTTTCCATTTGTGCTAACGATTTATAAACGCAACCAGTTTTAGCAACTAGCCACTGCAAGCCGTCTTCACCATGGCACTCAGTGTATTTGATAACATCGGCAGTATGGTTGGTAATTATATCGAAAAATACTTTAATATTTTCGTTATGGGCGGCATTAATAAAGCTTTTAAGCTCTGCGTTAGTACCAAAATGAGGATCAAGCTCAGTAAAGTCGACTACCCAATAACCGTGATAACCAGCGCCATCGTCTTGTACGGCTTGGTTACGTAAAATAGGTGTAAGCCAAATTGCGCTTACACCAAGTTTTTTTAAATAGGGTATTTTATTTTGTAACCCTTTTATATCGCCGCCATGGAACATACCTTTGTCGTTTTTATCAAAACCGCCAGCAGAAATAGCATCGGTTTTCGAGCCATTATCATTAGCGGTATCACCATTGCTAAAACGGTCAGGCATGACAAAATAAAAAACTTCATCTTGAATATTACGGTTTAAATAATGAGGTAAGTCGGTTGAAGTAAGCCGTGAAGTTGTTTGTTTGTCTTCTAAACTATCGGGCTTAACTTCTGTTATTTTTTGCTGACACGCACTTAACACTGTTATTGCGGCTAGTGCGAACAAACTTATTGGTAATCGTTTTTTTATCATTATTATGTGTCTTATTATTTTAAAAAAGTTAAGTGCTATTTCATAGCTTTAGGGCGCGCGTTTTGCATTACGTCAACCAATGCTTTTACCGATTCAGTTTGAGCTAGTTGCTCTACCGTTACGGGCAACTTCTGTTTCCAGTTGGGATGCTGATCTATTGTGCCCGGAATATTAACTTGCTCATTAATTTCTAATGCATCTTCTAATGGAATAAGTTGCACATGGCTAGGTGCTTGCGCTAAAAATCGTTGTACGGCCAATGCAAGTTCTCTATTCATTTTAGCTGGCGCTAATGCTGGTAAGTTATTGGTGTCGATTACTTCTAAATCTGTTAATGCAGCAAGTAATAATTTTCGTTCTTCTACACGAGCATTACGATCAGCCGTTCCCATTTCTTCATTAGGATAAAGGTTTAACTGTTGGCGCCAAGTTAGATCTCGGCCAGTCCACCAGCCTGAAATGGTCGGTAAGTCGTGTGTTGATATAGTTACCATAGACTGCGCAGGGTATAGCTCTGGGCGTTTATAAAAGCCAGATTCCCAACGTTCAAAAAACAATACTTTATAAGACAATAACCCGGCATCAGCCATTATTTCGCTAAAGCCATCAGGTACTGTGCCTAAGTCTTCGCCAATAACAACACAGTTATTACGGCGAGATTCTAATGCAATAATACGTAAAATATCTTTGAACGGAAAAGTAATATATACCCCTTGGTCGGCAGCCATACCTGGTGCAACCCAATATTGGCGCATTAAACCGAGTATATGGTCAATGCGTAAAGCACCCGCATATTGCATATTACTACGCAGTGCTTTGGCTAAAGGTAAATAACCTTGCTCCTGTAAAGCAACAGGGTTTATTGGAGTAAGCCCCCAGTCTTGTCCTAATACATTCATTGCATCTGGTGGCGCACCAACGGCGGCTCCTGCCACATAGGTGGCCTTATCTGACCAAACATCAACACCCGAACCGTCACACCCTACGGCAAGATCCATATACAAACCAATTGGCATACCATGTTCGGTTGCATTATCAGCTACTTGTTTAAGTTGACGGTGTGCTAACCATTGTACATAACTAAAATAGTTAATACGTTCAGTGTGCTCTTGTTGAAATGTATTAACTTCAGTGGAATTGGGTTGTTGATATGCTTTAGGCCATGCGGTCCAACCATAAGCGTGTTCATCTATTTGTCTAAAATGTTCATATAAGGCTTCAAAGGTAGCTAAGCGCTGTAAATCTTCACCGCCTTGTTGTTTAAATTGATTAAATTCAAGTAATAGTGCTTGATCTGGTTTATGTAAGAAGTCTTGATAAAGTAGTTCGATTACTGAAAATTTAACATCAGAAACCGCAGGGTAGTCAATTAATTCACACTGACGTGCGTAGGCAACTTTACTTTTAAACTCATCTGAATTTACTACCTGTTGTGCTGATGCACACGTTGAAAAGTTAGGGATCTTGGTTACGTCAATGTATAAAGTATTTAAAAAGCAGCGACTAGTCGGTGAATAAGGACTTCGATGTGCAGGGTTGTTTTGATAAAGCGGATGCAATGGGTTTAACCCAATAGCACTCGCGCCTTGTTTAGCTGACGTTTCTACTAAATTCGCTAAATCACCAAAGTCGCCCATGCCCCAGTTCGTTTCACTGGTTAATGAATAAAGTTGTGCAGCGTACCCCCAAATTTTGTCACTACTTGCCTCTTGTGGGCTATAACAGGTTTTAGGCGCATAAATTAAATGACACGATTCACTAAGTTTACCTGCTGTTAATGTTAACTGATGATAGCCCATTTTTAATGTGGGTAAAGGCAATTGATATTTGATGTATTCTTGGTCATTAATGTGGTTCGATGACGTTTGGGTTAACTGTTCAAGCGCAATACTATTATTTTGTTGTTCGCCATTTTCTAATGTAATTACCCAATGAATGCTTTGTGCAACGTTGCTTGGCAAGCTAATAGTTATTGCATTTGTACTTTGTTCTAACTTGGCAATATAAACAGGGGGCAGCACGTTAACCCAACTGCGTTGTGTTAAGTGATTAATGCTTTGCGCGAGCTTTTCTTGATTATGTAAGTCATAACCCATTGCGGTTAATAAGGCATGCTCTGCTTGTTCATTAGCAGGTACATGCCGACCAAAGCAATCAACATAACTGCGGTGAAAGCCTACTAAGTCGGCGAGTTGTTTAATTTGTTCCATAAGTTAACTCTCTATACTTTTAATTTGCTGTAAAGCACTTGCTTGAGGCAAGTTTTGTGATAATTCGATGGCTGCACTTTCTTGGATAAAACTAAGTAGAGTGCAACTATGTGCGCTAACGTTAATTAATAAACTATTAGCGTCAAAAGTCGGTTGTTGTTTTTCGTAATTAATAGTTGCGCTTGTTGTGTCGATAAGTTTATTCCAGTGCCCATTTAACGCAGGGAGCTGAAAGTTAATATCATTAGCATGCGCATTAAAAATGATAAGTAACGCATCGTCTTGTAAATCAGTGTTTTCTGTATTCGATAACAGCATCGCAAAGCATTTAAGTGTATTATTATGCCAGTCGTTTTCAGTCATAGAATGTCCGTGACAATTAAGCCAGCTAATGTCTGAAAGACCTGTTTTTGATGATGTTTTAACTCCGTGTTGATAATTGGTTCGGTTAAGTAATGGGTGAGCTTTTCGAAGGGCAATTAAGGAGCTAACGAAAGCAGTTTCTGCTTTGTTATTGGCTGTATTAGCATATTGCCAATTTATCCATGTTGTTTCATTATCTTGGCAGTAAGCGTTGTTATTGCCTTGCTGGCTATTGGCGTGTTCGTCGCCCGATAACAACATTGGCGTACCTTGTGCGATAAATAAACTGGTTAATAAATTTCTTTTTTGTTGATCGCGTAATTGATTAACAGCAGAGTTGCTACTTGCGCCTTCTTCACCATAGTTAGCGCTAAAGTTACTATTATGGCCATCCAGATTATGTTCATTATTTGCTTGATTGTGTTTATGCTCGAAGCTGACTAAATCGTCTAAAGTAAAACCGTCATGGCTGGTAATAAAATTAATGCTGGCGCTAGGGCGTCGGCTAGGTTGTTCAAAAAGATCACTAGAACCATGTAGTCTACGCGCAAATTCTGGCACTAAACCTTTGTCTCCACGCCAAAACTGTCGACAAATATCTCTAAACTTATCATTCCACTCTAACCAGCTTTTTGGGAACTGGCCAAGTTGATAGCCGTTTTCGCCAATGTCCCAAGGTTCGGCAATTAATTTTATTTTAGCGAGTATAGGGTCTTGGCGTACGGCATTAAAAAAAGTACTTTTGCTATTAAAAGCTAATTCTTCTCGGCCAAGAATCGGGGCTAAGTCGAAACGAAAACCGTCAACGCCCATCTCAGAAACCCAATACCGTAAACTGTCTAATACCATTTGTAATACTCTAGGGTGTTGAATATTAAAGGTATTACCGCAACCAGAATGATTTTCGTAGTAACGTTTGTTTGTGTTTTGTAAGCGATAATAGCTGGCGTTGTCTATGCCTTTAAAGCTATAGGTTGGGCCAAGTTCATTACCTTCTGCACTGTGGTTGTAAACCACATCTAAAATGACTTCGATTCCTGCTTGGTGAAAGGTTTCTACCATTTGTTTGAATTCTGCACGGGCGTCACTTTCGCTATACGCTTGGTGCGGAAGAAAAAATCCGATGCTGTTATAGCCCCAATAATTGGTTAGCCCTTTTTTGTGGACAAAAGGTTCATCAACAAATTGATGAATGGGCAGTAATTCAACTGAAGTTATTCCTAAATTGGTTAAATAGTCACATACGGCTTTACTTGATAGCCCTGAAAAAGTGCCTTGTAATTTGCTTGGAACGTCAGGGTGTAATTTGGTAAAGCCCTTAACATGAAGCTCGTAAATAATTGTATCACGCCGCTTAATTTGCAGATGAGAATTAGAGTTTGGTAGTGGCGAAGTGACAACACATTTAGGCAAGTATTGGGCATTGTCTTGTTGGTTAAGTGTCAGGTCTTTTTCATTGTGCTTAATATCAAAACTGTAATGGCGATCAGAAGGAATGAATTGACCCGCTATTTGTTTTGCATAAGGGTCGAGTAACAGTTTATGCGGATTAAAGCGATGACCTTGTGTTGGTTCGAAAGGACCATGCACTCGGTAACCATAATAACAACCCGCGGTAATACCGCTAATATGGCCATGCCAAATGTCGTCAGTAAATTCGGGAAGTGTTATGCGCGCAATTTCAAGAGCAGGGGCGTTATCTGTTTGCGGTGAAAAAATGCATAATTCAACTTTCGTCGCATTAGCAGAAAAAAGGGCAAAGTTTACCCCCTGCTCATCACAAGTGGCGCCAAGAGGATATGAGCGTCCCGTGCTAACGTAGTAATTATGACGATGCAACTTATCGCTGCTTAAGGTTGTGTGTTGCATTACAGCTCAGCCTGTTGAAAGGCAATAATAACAGTACTTAGTGCTGGCACTGTTATTTCTATTAACTGCTGCTGTGCCTGCCAAGGTGTATCATGGCTGATAATTATGCCTGCATTTAAATTATTTGCACCTTGATAAATGTCAGCGTCCGAGTTAATTAATTCAATATAATTACCTGCTAATGGTACACCTACTTTATATTGCTGGTGAACTTGCGGGGTAAAGTTACAAATTACGACAACAGGGTTTTCTCTATTTTTATCATAGCGAATAAAGCTGTAAATACTTTGCTCTGCATTGTTGTCTTCAAGCCAAGTAAAACCGTCGGCGACACAGTCTTGTTGGTATAGTGCTGGCGTGTTTTGATAGACGTGGTTAAGGTCTTTTACTAAGCGTTGAACACCTTTATGCCAGTGAATGTCGAGTTGATGCCAATCAAGTTGTTGATCATGATCCCACTCTTTTCCTTGGGCAAATTCACAGCCCATAAACAGTAATTTTTTACCGGGATGTGCCCACATAAAGCCATAATAAGCCCGTAAATTAGCAAATTGTTGCCAAGCATCGCCGGGCATTCGGGCTAAAATAGAGCCTTTACCATGAACCACTTCGTCGTGACTTAACGGTAAAATAAAATTTTCGTTAAATGCGTAAACTAAGCTGAAACTTAACTCTTTATGATGATGTTGACGATGAATAGGCTCTCGCTTCATATATTCAAGCGAGTCATTCATCCAGCCCATATTCCATTTATAGCCAAAGCCTAGGCCACCATCATGTACGGGTTGAGATACTCCCGGCCAAGACGTAGATTCTTCTGCGACTGAAAAACAGCCGGGGTATTGCTGATAAATTTCACAGTTAAATGATTGTAAAAAATCAACCGCTTCAAGGTTTTCTCGTCCGCCATGTTTGTTAGGGATCCACTCACCCTCTTTACGGCTATAATCGAGGTAGAGCATAGACGCTACTGCATCAACACGAATACCATCGACATGATATTTATCTAACCAATGCATAGCTGAAGCTCGTAGAAAGTTAGTCACTTCAGTGCGACCATAATTATAAATTAAGGTGTTCCAATCAGGATGAAAGCCTTGACGTGGATCTTCATGTTCAAATAAATGGCTACCGTCAAATTGTGCTAAACCATGGGAATCGCTAGGAAAATGACCAGGCACCCAGTCAATTAATAAACCAATATTTGCGTTATGGCATTGATCAACAAAGTATTGAAAATCTTGCGCATTGCCAAAACGTGACGTCGGTGCAAATAGCCCGACAGGCTGATAACCCCACGAACCGTCAAACGGGTATTCGCTTACGGGCATTAGTTGTATATGGGTAAATCCCATCTCAATAACATAAGGGATTAATTGTTTGGCAATATCGCGATAATTAAGGTAATGGTTATTACAGTCTCTTCGCCACGAGCCTAAATGTACTTCGTAAATAGAAATAGCGGCGTCTCGTCGATTACGTAGCTCTCGTTGCGATAACCATTGTTTGTCTTGCCAAGGATAAGCGGCTGCTTTACTAATAATTGAAGCCGTCTCTGGGCGATATTGTGCTTGAACACCATAAGGATCTGCTTTGAGTGGTAGCGTTTCACCTGCGCTATTTTTCAATTCAAATTTATAGCATTGACCAGCCATTGCATTAGGAATAAATATTGACCAGTAACCCGTTGCCTGATCATTATTAACAATGTTTTGCATTGGGTGGCAGCGACCATCCCACTGATTAAAGTCTCCAACTACAGCCACATGAGAAGCATTAGGTGCCCATACGGCAAATGACACGCCATCAGTATTTTGATGATTGATAAAATGAGCGCCAAGTTTATTATAAGGTGTTAAATGCTTACCTTCGCTTAATAAATACAGATCTAACTCACCTAGTGTCGGTGAAAAACTAAAAGGGTCGAAGTATAACTTCGGTGTTTGCGTTTGAGCTGAAGTTACTCTTAACTGGTAGGGAAATGGCTTTTTCCGTCGTAATTTTAAGGAGAATAAGCCCGCTTGATCGACTTGTTTGAGCTGACCAACCACTTTGTTAGTGTCAGAGGCAATAATTTCAACAATTTCAGCATCAGGAAAAAAGCAGGTGATGGTTAATACCTTATCACCTGCAAGTGTATTGAGTCCTAGCACCTCGTGAGGGGCGTTATGACGTGCTAGTACTAAATTATTAATATCTTGCTGAGTTAAACTCATCTAATTTCCTGTATACAACAATTAAGTTGTTGGCGTAAGTTGCCAAATATTTGCAACGTAATCTTCAATAGAGCGATCTGAATTAAACTTACCCATAAGAGCGGTATTTAAAATAGCCATACGCGCCCAACGAGCTTTGTCTTGATAGGCTAAATTAAGTGCCTGTTGAGCATCAGAATATGACTGAAAATCTGCAAGCACTTTGTAAGGGTCACCACCATTTAATAAACTGTCTTTGATTGATGACAATGCACCGGTATCGCCAGGCGTAAAGTAGTCTGAATCTAACCAGTCTAAACAGGCTTTAATTTCTTCGTTGTTGTGATAATACTGATGGGGGTTATAGCCTATTTGATCTAGCGCTTTAACTTCATCAACAGTTAAGCCAAAAATAAAGATATTGTCGTTACCAACTTCTTCAGCAATTTCAATATTAGCTCCGTCTAACGTGCCTATGGTGACTGCGCCATTAAGGGCAAGCTTCATATTACCAGTGCCTGACGCTTCTTTACCTGCAGTAGATATTTGCTCAGAAACATCAGCGGCAGGAATAATTTTTTCCGCTAAGCTAACACGATAATTAGGTAGGAAAACCACCTTTAATTTATCTTGAATACGAGTGTCGTTATTCACTTTTTCTGCTACTTTATTAATGGCTAAAATAATATCTTTCGCCAATTTATATCCTGGTGCAGCTTTAGCGCCAAAAATAAATACTTGTGGATGCATTTCCATATCAGGATCAGCCAATAAACGACGATATAACGCAATGATATGTAATAAATTTAAATGTTGGCGCTTATATTCGTGCAAGCGTTTTATTTGCACATCAAATATAGCGTCAGGGCTAACGGTTACTCCAGTTAGCGCTTTAATTTCTTTAGTTAATGCAACTTTATTTTGATGCTTAATTTGCATAAAAGATTGTTGAAAAACGCTGTTATCGGCTTTTTTACTCAGTTGAGATAAGCTATTTAAGTCTTTCGCCCAATCGTTTTTAACGGATTTGTTTAGTAATGTTGAAAGTAAAGGGTTACAAGATTTTAGCCAGCGACGGGGGGTTATTCCATTGGTTACATTGGTTAGTTTTTCAGGCCAAAGCTGATTGAATTCAGGGAATAAATCACTTTTAACGAGATCTGAATGTACTTGTGCAACGCCATTAACTTTGTGCGCCGTAACAACACATAAATGGGCCATACGAACTTTACGCTCGTGACCTTCTTCAATCATCGAGAGTGCAGCACGTTTTTGCTGATCGTTAGGCCACATTGTATCGACATCGTTATTTAAAAATTCTTCATTAATGCGATATAAAATAGTTAAGTGGCGTGGTAATACTTTTTCAAATAAGGCGACAGACCATTTCTCTAAAGCTTCAGGTAATAAGGTATGGTTTGTATAAGCAAATACATTACGGGCAAGTTGCCATGCGTTCTGCCAAGTAAATTGATGTTCGTCTAGCAAAAGACGCATTAACTCTAAAATAGCAATAGTAGGGTGCGTATCGTTTAGCTGAATGGCTACTTTACTGGCAAAGTGTTGGCTTTGCTCAGGTGTTAGTTTCCCATATTGTGTTTGGTAGCGCTTAATAATGTCTTTAATTGAACAGGCACAGAAAAAATATTGTTGAATAAAGCGTAATTCTTGCCCCGCAGCGTGTTCGTCATTTGGGTACAGAACTTTTGAAACAACTTCAGCATGCACTTGTTGCTCAAGGGCCATTAAATAATCGCCTTGATTAAACTTATCCCAGTTAAATGCATTATCCGCACGACATTCCCACAGTCTTAATGCGTTGACTGTCGCAGAGTTATAACCAACAATTGGAATATCATAAGGCACACCTTTTAATATTTTTCCTGCTTGCCATTGTGTTGTTTGGCTACCATCAGCTTGAGTTATTTGCTCAATATAGCCATACACAGGAATAAGTTGGGTTGATTCAGGGCGACATATTTCCCAAGGACTACCAAATTCTCGCCACATATCAGGCACTTCAACTTGGTGACCGTCGGTGAAACTTTGCTTAAATAAGCCATGGTTATAATGAATGCCGTAACCCATGGCGTTATAATCTAAAGTAGCTAAAGAGTCTAAAAAGCATGCAGCAAGTCTTCCTAAACCACCGTTGCCTAATGCTAAGTCGGCACCTTGTTCACATAAGTCTGAAAGCTCAAAACCTAAACTTTTTAATACTTTTTCGGTGGTTTGGTATAAATCAAGATTATGTAAGTTATTGGACAATAATCGGCCCATTAAATACTCAAGAGAAAGATAATTGACACTTTTATTTTCTGACTTAGTTTGGCGTAATTTACTTTGATTAAGCTTTTCAATAATGATTTCATTTACTGCTAAAGCCGTAGCTTGCCAATAAGCGTTTTTGGTGTCATTACTTTGCTTATTTATTTTATTATTCATTGTAATGTCACCTAACGTGTGAGCTAAGTGATGCTCAATACGTGCTTTAAGTTCACTCGTGTTAGGCGTATTTATTTGAGGGTGTTTTGCTTTAGTAACCATAATAATTTTTTGTACTCGTTACATGCATTTCATCTGAAAATGCAGAATGAAAATTGCCTTTTAAAAAGGTATAAATCGTAACCTCGTCATTAGCTAAGTTAATCACTATTTAATGAGGTGCTGTTATCGGCAAGCCTATTAATAAAACATATTCATTAATTATGCTGATGCTGATAAATAGCGCAATAAATTACATACGTATGCATGAATGCAAAAGCCGTATTTGGCTATGCATACGTATGCATGAATACGCTTTTTTTTGTCAAGAGGGCGTTTAAAAAGAGAAATAAGGAGGGTGAATAGTCATTTTCCAGATTTCTGCCGCTAAAAATAATAAGGCTAGATATGGGATATTGTTACTGTTTGAATTTATTACTAAATTTTTAACTCTTTTTATTGTCTGATCGTTATTCAAATTGCTATACATCATTAAATTGCTCAGGTAGTATGAAATGACTACTTTTGCTTACTATATGAACGTAATCCGCAGTGAAAGCTAAAAATACCTCATTTGATATTGCCTATCGAGCTGGCGTCTCACAGTCTACTGTTTCTCGCGCGTTAAGAAATAGTCCTTTAGTGAATGAAGAAACCCGAAAGCGAGTGCAAGAAATAGCGCAAGAACTTAACTATAAAGTTGATAAACACGCGAGTAGTTTACGCACGCAACAAAGCCAGACCATTGCCTTGCTTTTGTTTGAAGATCCAACGAACGATGACTCGTTAATTAACCCTTTCTTTTTATCTATGTTAGGTAGTATTACTCGAGCGTGTTCAAATAGAGGTTATGATTTACTGGTGTCTTTTCAACAAATGGACAACGATTGGCATGCTGACTTCGAAGACACCCGTAAAGCGGATGGCATTATTTTATTAGGCTATGGTAATTACTTGTCTTATAGAGATAAATTAATTCAACTCACGGAACAAGAAACGCATTTTGTGCGTTGGGGGGCTGAAGTAAAAGAGCTACCAGTGGTCTCTGTTGGTTGTGATAATTTTCATGGAGGGCAACAGATCACAGAGCATTTATTAGAAAATCAACGAGATAAATTTGCTTTTTTAGGTGATGTTTCTAATGGTGCCCCTGAATTTAAAGATCGTTATTTAGGTCATTGTCAGGCACTAGAAAATGCAAATGTTGTGGTTGATTCTGCACTGCAATTTGACGCTATTTCTACCGAAGAGTCTGGCTATGATGCAATGACCGCATTATTACAATCAGGTAAAAGCGTTAATGCCGTTTTTGCCGCCAGTGACTTAATTGCTGTTGGTGCCTTGCGTGCGATGAAAGAATACCATATTAAAGTCCCCCAAGATGTTGCTATTGTAGGTTTTGATGATATTACCGTGGCGAGTTTTACTTCACCCGCCTTAACTACGGCACGTCAAGATACAGTGTTAGCAGGGGAGGTACTGGTTGATAAATTGTTAGAATTAATCTCGGGTGAGAAAGCAGAAACACGGTTAATGCCAACCACTTTGGTGATTAGAGAATCTTGTGGTAGTAAATTAACCACGCCCTAACAACGCTTAGTGTTTTTCAGCGTAGCTTTTAGGTGCTAACCATTCAATTTATAATGTGAGATTAATGACTAAGCCATTAATCTCATAAGTAAACACCACTGAAAAATCAAAAAATGTTGTTGCCAAAGGAAGTAACCATTCCGCTCATACGTTCCCGAAGAGTGAGTTTTAAAGGCTTATATGCTGCGTTATTGATGTCGATAAGGCTATTACAGGGGGGATTTTGAAGCGAGTAAATATGATTATTTACTGCTTAAAGTTAAGCTGATACTTTTCTAATAATTTTTGATAATAAGGTGACGCTTTTAATTGTTGAGTGAGCTGTTCAAGCTTTAGCTTTATTTCTTGAGAATCTTTTCGTGCTTTTGTCAGCCCGATATAAACAGGGGTAATTTCTACATACGGGGTTATTGCTTTTATTTTATCACTGACCTTTAGTTCATAAGCTATTTTTTTCAAAATAAAGGGATTAGAAATCACCATATCAACGCGCTTGTTGAGTAACAATTTTAATAGTACTTCTTCTGTTAATGCGGGTAATTTTGTTAAATAACTCGCCTGATCAAATGTTTCTCCATAGGAGTATGAGCGTTTAGTACCAATAGAATAAGATGATAATTGTTGTAATTGACCGTTAAATTCAACGTTATTATCTACCAGAGTAAATAATTGATTTACTTCGTATCCATAAAAAGGCTCGATGTAATTGTATATTTTTTCTCGTTCGGCGTTTTTAAAGAAAGTGAGTATTAGATCAACATTACCTTGTTCTACAAGATGAAGACCCCGTGCCCAAGGGAGAATAATAAATTCAAAATCGTATTTTGAATTGGCTTCAAAATAATCAAGCAGATCAACGGTGAAACCTTTTATTTTGCCATTTTCTTCGTAGTAATATGGAAAATAACCGATTTCTTCGATGGCTGCGGTTAACACAATTTTCTTTTTCGGTAACGGATAATCACCTGAACTTAAATCAGTATAGGCTAAGGTGGTTAATGATATTACGTAAAGTAAAAGTGAATATATTATTTTTGTAAAATTATTCATAAAAGCAGTATAGCCGTTTTTACTTGAACTTTACTGCTTTTTTATCAATATATAATTAAGTGGTTACTCGGGGTCGTTAACTCGCAAGGTTAAAATACCGGCAACCAACATACTTGCACCGCCAATAACAAGTGCGTAAATAGGTTGATTATCAAATACTTTGGTAATTAAAAAACCTAAAATACTTGCCGCTAAAATTTGTGGTAACACAATGAAAAAATTAAAGATCCCCATGTATAATCCCATTTTATGCGCAGGCAATGAATTCGCTAAAATAGCATAAGGTACAGACAATATTGATGCCCATGCAAACCCAACTCCGATCATAGAAATAATAAGTAAACTAGGATCTTGAATAAAGACAAACGAGATAAAGCCAGCACCACCTAAAAATAGGTTGATCATATGAGCAATACGCAAATTAAATTGTTTAACGATTAATGGAATACAAATTGCCGCAACAATGGAAGTTAAGTTGTAAGTGGAGAACAATACACCAACCCAGTCGGCTCCTTCATTATAAGCTGATGAAGTAACGTCTGACGTTGCATAATGGTGTGCTGTAATTGCTGCTGTGGTGTATGTCCACATTGCAAAAAATGGAAACCACGAAAAAAACTGTACCAGTGCGAGTTGTTTCATCGTTTGTGGCATTGCAAATAAGTCGGTCATTACTTGGGCAAAGCCATGCTGAGCTTTACCTTTATTTACCATGAACCCTGCAATTGCTTGGCAAAGACCAAAGAAGATAAAACCTGCTGATAAAATAAATAAATTTTTATCAAGCTGTTCAATATTCAGGGCAATAATTGTTGTTAAAATTGCGCCAAAAACACTCCAAAACACGCCTCCTTTGAAGAATGCATATGCAGTACGAGGAGTGACTTCAGCCGTAATAGCTTGCGATTTTTCATGTTGTTCAAAAGCACTAAGTTGTTCGGGCGAATACTCTTTAGTTGAGTAAATAGTCCATAAAACAGCAAGTAAAAATATTAATCCGCCCGCGTAGAATGCAAACTTTACCGAATTAGGTAATTCGCCTTCAGCGGCGACATTGCTAATATTAAACCAATTGGTCATTATCCAAGGAAGAGAGGAGGCGACAACGGCACCAATACCAATAAAAAAGCTTTGCATGGCATAGCCTGTTGCACGCTGTTTTTTAGGTAACATATCACCAACAAAGGCTCTAAAGGGTTCCATAGAAACATTAATTGAAGCGTCCATAATCCATAACATACCAGCAGCCATCCATAGGGTAGGGGAGTTAGGCATGATAAATAATGATAAACTAGCTGCTATTGCACCAATTAAAAAATAAGGACGACGGCGACCTAATTTATTCCAAGTATTGTCACTTAAATAGCCAATGATAGGTTGAATTATTAAGCCCGTAATCGGAGCTGCGACCCACAAAATAGCCATATTGCCATAGTCAGCACCTAGTGTTTGAAATATACGGCTAACATTCGCGTTTTGTAGCGCAAAACCAAATTGAATACCTAAAAAGCCAAAACACATATTCCAAATTTGCCAAAAATTCAGTTCAGGTTTTGTTGTTATTTTTGTGATGTTAGTCATTTAGGTTGCTTCTATTGTTATTATTTAAATTATGTTGACGACTTGTCTTCTTAGAAAGTAAAAAGCACAGCGTTAGCCGTGCTTTTTACTTGTGTGTAAGTGAGGGATGTCGACCACACTTACCATATAACTATAATAGACATGAAATAGTAAAAACCTCAATTTTATGCATACGTATTCACTTAAGCTGCGGTTGGCTTTTTTTGTGTTTCAGTCGCACAGCGTTCTTTACGATAATAATACCAAGACACAATAAAAAGTAACAAAATAAAGGGAATACTTGACATTACAACGCCGTGCCAGCCAGCCTTAAACAACACCCAACCTGCTAATAGCGACGCAGTGGCTTGAAAGCCGAAAATAATAAAGTCATTCATTGCTTGTACTTTGTGGCGCTCATTGGGTTGATAACTTTGCGGTAATAGTGAGGTGCCTGTTAAATAAAGAAAATTCCAACCAATACCGAGCAATAATAATGCCCACCAATAATGAACTACCTGCTCACCTGAAAAAGCAATGAATGCCACAGTAGTATAAATAATAGTGCCAAGTAACATTAAGTTTTTTAAGCCTATTTTCTTCACTAAAAAAGCGGTAAATAACGACGGAATAAACATAGCAGCAATATGACTTTGAATAACCCATTTAGTGTCATTAATACTATGACCGTGCATATGGTGCATACTAATGGGCGTGGCGGTCATTAAATAACTCATTAACGCAAAACCAATAGCGGCAGAAGCGATTGAAATTAAAAATACAGGCTGTTTGGCAATAGCTAGTAAAGAGCGAGTTTCAGTTACACTTTGTTGGTGACTGACTTTAGGGTCGTTAAACGCTAGCATCACTACCATTGCTACTACTATTAATACAGCTAGAAATAAAAATGAACCTGAATAGCCAAGTGGAGAAGCAATCCAATCTTTAGCAACTACAGCTACTTCAGGCCCAAGAATAGCGGCAAAAATACCACTTAACATTAAAATAGACAGTATGGTTGGAATGCTATTTTCGTCGGTAGTACTTTCAATCGCGGCAAAGCGTAGTTGTTGAACAAAAGCGGTGCTTAATCCAAACAATATACTCGCTAAAATAAACCATTCAAACGTAGCTATATAAATAGCATAGCTGGCAAGTAAACAGGCAATAAATGTAATTGAAAAACCAAACAGCGCGGCAAATTTACGGCCTTTCTTTTTAGCCAGTAAAGCCGCGGGAATTGAACCTGTAGCTACGCCTAAAATCATCATGGTAATGGGTAATGTCGCTAAACTTTTATCAGTAACCATTTGGGCCGATAAAATCCCGCCAATAAAAACAATAACCGGTGAACAAGACATTACTAAAGGTTGTGCTAAAAATAGCACCCAAATATTTCTGGGTAATGAAAATACACGTGATAACACCAGTGCAGTTAGCACTAATACCATTAAAGTGACCAGAATATTCGTTAGCATTTTATTTACGACTCAACTAGGTGTTAAATTAAATTATTTATAATACAAAATGCTAACATAAATAATTGTAAGCGGTGTTAATTAAAGCGCTATTAGCCTTAGCAATACGATGATAAACTACAAAAAATTGTAAAGATTATTGTTTATTATGAATTTTAGCCCGTTAGTACAAGAGTTAATTAATAGTTTGAAGTGTTTACCTGGTGTGGGCGCTAAGTCGGCTCAACGCATGGCTTTTCATTTATTAGAGCGAAACCGTATCGGTGGTGAAAAACTTGCAGATGCTTTAGGTAAAGCCATGTCACATATTGGTCATTGTCAGCAATGCCGTAATTTTACTGAAGACGAACTGTGTCAAATTTGCCAAAGCCCCAAGCGACAAATTAGCGAAACTATGTGTATTGTTGAGAACCCTGCTGATGTACTTGCGATCGAACAAACGGGAGAGTTTCAAGGGCGTTATTTTATTTTAATGGGGCATTTGTCACCGTTAGACGGCATTGGTCCCGATGATTTAGGCTTAGATATTTTGTCTAGTCAATTAGCGACAGGACAGTTTAAAGAAGTTATTTTAGCCACTAATCCTACCGTTGAAGGTGAAGCTACTGCGCATTATATTGCTGAACTTGCGAGTAAATTTCAGCTTACCATTTCACGTATTGCCCATGGTGTACCTGTCGGCGGTGAATTAGAATATGTTGACGGCAATACCTTATCACACGCCTTTTCAGGCAGAAAAAACTACAACGGTTAAAAGAAAATAACAATAAAGTGAACATTTTCTCAGGTGTGTTCACTTTTTCTCTTGAAAAAATGCACGCCACCCCCACATGTTAATTATCAACAGCTTCGTCGCTTTAGTTTTATCTCTAGTTGATTAAATTAAAGTAACTAATAGTTTTTATCAATCGTAAATTTAGGAGATGTTTCAGATGGCTGAGACAGGTCAAACCGAAAATCATTCGTTTAGCACAGATGCGGCTAAAGTACTTCAATTAATGATCCACTCACTGTATTCAAATAAAGAAATTTTCTTACGTGAATTAGTGTCAAACGCTGCCGATGCGGCAGATAAATTACGTTTTAAAGCATTGTCAGACGACAGCTTATTTGAAGGCGATGGCGATTTACGTGTTCGTGTAAGTGCAGATAAAGAAAACAATACAGTAACTATCTCTGATAACGGTATTGGTATGACACTTGACCAAGTGATTGAACACTTGGGCACTATTGCTAAGTCAGGCACGGCTGAGTTCTTTTCAAAATTGTCAGGTGACCAAGCGTCAGATTCACAATTAATTGGTCAATTTGGTGTCGGTTTTTACTCTGCATTTATTGTGGCTGATAAAGTAACGGTTCGCTCTCGCGCAGCGGGTGTATCGGCAACTGAAGGTGTTGAGTGGGTAAGTGCTGGCGAAGGTGAATTTACTACGGCTAAAATTGAAAAAGCAAACCGTGGTACTGACATTATTTTGCATTTAAAAGAAGAAGAAACTGAGTTTGCTGATGATTGGCGTTTAAAGTCGATTGTGACTAAGTATTCTGATCATATTTCAGTGTCGGTACAAATGTTAACGCCTGAAGTACCAGCGGTAGAAGCCGTTGCTGAACAAAAAGACGATGAAGGCAATGTTACTCAACCTGCAGTTGACGCTAAAGATGCAGTACCAGCAACTTGGGAACCTGTGAACAAAGCGACTGCCTTATGGATGCGTGAAAAAGCAGAAGTATCAGAAGACGAATACAAAGCGTTTTATAAGCATGTCTCGCACGACTTTGCTGATCCATTATTGTGGGAACATAATAAAGTTGAAGGTAAAACTGAATATACTTCATTACTTTATATTCCAACTAAAGCGCCATTCGACATGCATAACCGTGAAAAACAACATGGTTTAAAATTGTTTGTTCAACGTGTATTTATTATGGATGACGCAGAGCAGTTCATGCCAACCTATTTACGTTTTGTAAAGGGATTACTTGACTCAAACGATTTGCCGTTAAACGTGTCGCGTGAAATTTTACAAGATAATAAAATTACCCAAACTATTCGCAAGGGCTGTACTAAACGTGTATTGAAGATGCTTGATCGTTTAGGCAATAAAGACGCTGAAAAATACCAATTATTTTGGAATGAATTTGGCCAAGTATTAAAAGAAGGCCCAGCAGAAGATGCAGGTAATAAAGAGCAAGTCGCTAAATTATTGCGCTTTGCTTCAACCAATGAAGACAGTGCCGTTCAAAATGTATCGTTATCGCAATACATTGAACGCATGAAAGAAGGGCAAGACAAAGTTTATTATGTGGTTGCAGACAGTTTTGAAGCGGCTAAAAATAGCCCGCATTTAGAAGTCTTCCGCAAAAAAGGCATTGAAGTGTTATTAATGTCTGACCGTATTGACGAATGGTTGATTAGCCATTTAACTGAGTTTGACGGTAAACAGCTACAGTCCGTTACGCGTGGTGGTTTAGATCTTGGCGATATGGACGACGCAGAAACGAAAGAAGCCCAAGAAAAGCTTGAGCAAGAATTTGACTCGGTTGTTACCCGTATTAAAACATCGCTAGACGGCAAGGTAAAAGACGTTAAGTTATCACAACGTTTAACCGACTCTCCTGCGTGTATTGTTACTGACGACAATGACATGAGCAGCCAAATGATGAAATTAATGCAGTCGGTAGGTCAAGAAGTGCCTGAGTCATTGCCTATTTTTGAAATTAACGGTGAACATGAATTGGTTAAACATATTGCTGATGAGCAAGACGATGAGCAATTTAACCAATGGACAGCAGTTTTATTTGAACAAGCCATGTTAGCAGAGCGCGGCAGTTTGAAAGATCCAGCCAGTTTTGTTGCGCGTTTAAATAAACTGATGTTAAGTTTAACTAAGTAATGCGTTAAAACAGATGTTTGATATATTCAAACATCTGTTTGGTTAGACTTTAGTAGAAAAAAGGGGCTTTTTAGCCTCTTTTTTAGTTTTTGGCGAGCATTGACTCTTGTTTGCAACCCTTTGAAAATGTATAGTGTCTGCTTTCAAATCCCAATTCATTAATAGTATAGGGCTACACTATATGCGTATTATTTTATTAGGTGCTCCGGGCGCAGGTAAAGGTACTCAAGCACAATTTCTAATGGCTAAATTTGGCATTCCACAAATTTCTACTGGCGATATGCTACGTGCAGCAATCTCAGCGGGCACTGAGCTTGGTAAACAAGCAAAAACAGTAATGGATGCTGGTCAATTAGTATCAGATGAACTCATTATTGGGTTGGTGAAAGAACGTATTGCACAAGACGATTGTAAAGCTGGATTTTTATTAGACGGTTTCCCACGTACAATCCCTCAAGCCGATGCGATGAAAGAAAATGGCGTTGCCGTAGACAGCGTAATAGAATTTGACGTGCCAGATGAAGTGATTGTTGAGCGTATGGCAGGCCGTCGTGTTCATGCAGGATCAGGTCGTGTTTATCATGTTATTTATAATCCACCTAAAAATGAAGGTAAAGACGACGAGACAGGCGAAGACTTATCTGTTCGCCCTGATGATGAAGAAGCAACAGTACGCAAACGCTTAGGTGTTTATCATGACCAAACTAAACCGTTAGTTGATTACTACCAAGCCGAAGCAAAAGTTAATGCGTGTCAATACTTGACCATTGACGGTACACAAGCGGTTGACAAAGTAAGCGCTTTACTTGCTGAAAAATTAGTTTAACTTTTATAAAAATTATTTGGCTAGTTTTTAGTGAAGTAATTGCTATAAAACATATTTATTGAAAAAGCCTGCTGTTGCAGGCTTTTTAGTTTTAATTTACATTATTTGCAGTGGAGAAAGTTAAAGCTTCCGACCTAATCTTTTTTCAATTTGCTTCTTTTCCCAGTCGGCATCTAAAAAATTGAATATTTCAAAAGTGGTGATTGCATGTAAAGCTAAACCTACTCCCCAACCAAGTAAAACCCACCAGATCCATAAATAACTGGGTGTTAGATATAGGTTCAATATTAATAAACAGGGGATTGTAATTGCAAATGATGTTAAGTGACCATAAAAGCCCTTTAGGTCTCTTACGTATTCGATCGCTCGTTCTTCTTCTTGTGATAAAGTCGCTGAGGTGGGTGTATTCATTGTTAACTCCGATTGTAAGTCTGATACTTGAAGTTCAAAAACAGCGGCTAAAGATTTTAATGATTCAAGACCAGCCGACTGCCCACGTTCAATACGTTGAATAGTGCGTACACTTAAACCGCTTAGTTCGGCTAATTGTTCTTGCGACCATCCGCGTTGCAATCTTATTTTTCTTACAATCATTTATCTTTCACTTTTGTTTTATCTATATTCAATGGAGTTATAATTTTTGTTTATATTTCTGCTCTATACCACGCCAAAAAGACGACAAACAGGTGACAGTCATTATAAATCAATGGGTTAATTTATTTTTACTACTCTTGTTTCATCGAAATATGAGGTATGCCATCTTCTAAATACATTTCAGAGCACGTAATAAAACCGTGCTGTTGATAATATTTAGCTAAGTGCTCTTGAGCCGATATTTTTATCGGCTGTTGGGGAAAGTATTGCTGGCAAGTTATTAGCGCCTGTGTCATTAATTGATGACCATAGCGCTTTCCTCTAGCACTAGGAGCAATAATTACTCGACCAATAGCAATGTGCTCTGGATAACAAATCCCTTTGGCAAGTATCCGTAAATATGCCACCATTTTGCTATTTTCATAGCTAAATAAATGCAATGTCTTCGTATCGCGATCTAAGTTATCTAAATCTGGGTAATAACAGGTTTGCTCAACAACAAATACATCTATGCGAAGTTTTAACGCGTCGTAGAGTTCATTGTTTGTAAGTTGTTCAAAGGTTTTTACTTGCCAATTTAATTTAGTCATTAAGCTACTTAACGCGATTTATTTAATAAATGAATAGTTCATTTTTTCACGGAAAATAAATAAAGTGAAGTGTTAACGTTGTTATTTTACTGTCTGAATCTGTACTTAGTGCTGATTCAGCAAGTGAGTAAAACCTAGATATTGCTTAGTGTTCAAATAAGCTAATATTTCTTGTTTATAACTTTCAGGCGTAAGCGATGGAAACTCTTGAGAAAATATCGAACTTAAGTCAGTGCTATTTAAAAAAAGAAGATAACCTAACGGTAATAAGTCGGGATTAAAGTCTTTTTGATAAACCGTTGAACGTACTTCAGATGGGCTGTAAAAGTCTTTTATCCCATAACGATTTTCAAGAGCGGGTAAAAGTTTATTACCGTATTTTTTGACTGACCAATACTTAAACATAAGTGTTCCCTGGTAAATAATAGTATTCCATTCTAATTGGGGGGAATATTAGCGCTTTAGTTTGACATGTTCAAAGAATATTTTGCTATAAATTGACTAGTTAGTTATGTTTATTGTTATTTAAGTTGAAACCAATTTTAGGCTATTTAGGCTATTTAGGTTATTTGGAGGAGGGGTTACTTATTAAATCTTGGTTTAAAATAGTAATTTTATCCCTATCAATAAAAAAACCAGCTTCTTTATAGGCTTTAGTAATGAGCTTTTTCTCTCTTAATTTTTTTAAACCGTTATTCATTGCTTTATAAGCTGCTGCGCCTAAAGGATGTTTAGTGCTTATCACAAAATGTCGACTATCATTTAATACTATAGCGACGTCTTTTACTGGCATCAAAGTGATTTTGTCGATGGTAAATCTTTTGTCTTCACTAGCATGAAAAGGCATAAATATTAGGTCGATCCACATTAAATCAACCATCCTCGCCATGCTTAACCATTCATCTTCTGCAACAAGCTGCTTTAATGGCAGCTGAGAAATTGTTTGCCAATCAGTTTTCCATTTAGTGGTTGAAACAGCAGTAAATTTTTTTAAATCGTCTAGCGTTTTTATACTTAATGCTGGCTTATTGTTTGGGCTGGTGTACAAGCCAGCGATATATTCACCTTTACGTATTACCGCATCGGAAACATAGATATCATCAGCTAATGTAAGGGCATCAGAATACCAATATGAATCAAAGCTTATTAATAGCCTGCCTTTTTGCAGCATTTTAGTATTTCTAAAGTTAAGTTTTCCAGGGATATACTTGAAATGATGATTAAACCCACCTAATTCTAACGCCTGTTGCGCTAAAATCATATCAACCACATCACGACGAATTCTGCCGCCATGAAAATCATTAATCGTAGAGATGTCGCGCCCATTAACAAAGTTAAGGTAGTCTTTATAAACATCATCTCTAATATAAATAACGATTTCTTCAGCTAAACTAATGCGAGGGTAAGTCGCAATAAACACACAAGTGAATATTACTAAAAAGGTAGCATTAATTTTGAGTTTTAATGACATTATTTACCACACAAAAATGTCGAATTCCTTTTCAAAATTAATTATAAAAAATAGAGTTATATAGAGTATAGCAATGAGCAGTAAAAAGGTCATGTGATTGACCTTTTTATTAAATTTTAATGTTAATGTTACTTATTATGTCTATCCATTAATACTTTTGTTACTTCGCTTAACGCTATATTTTTATCTTGTAGTAATACTAACGTGTGATAAAACAAGTCAGCACATTCACCTAACAAGTCTTCTTTAGTTTCCGCCACCGCAGCAAGTGCAACTTCAACGCCTTCTTCACCGACTTTTTGTGCCATTTTGGTGGTGCCACGAGAAAATAAATGCGCGGTGTAGCTTTCTTTAGGGTCATCACCCTTGCGGCTAGCAATAACTTGTTCAAGTTGGCTTAAAAAGTTTTGCTGAGTAAGTTTCTGCTCAGGAAAGCAAGATTCTGTACCTAAATGGCAACTTGGCCCTATTGGATCACAAGCGATTAATAAGCTGTCTTTATCGCAATCGCTAAGAACCTGTTTAACATTTAGAAAATTACCAGATGTTTCACCTTTCACCCATAGTCCTTGCTTTGATCGACTGTAAAAGGTTGCTTTACCGGTTTCTAAGGTTGCAGCAAGGGATTCTTGATTCATGTAACCTTGCATTAAAATAGCACCCGTAGCAGCGTGCTGAATAATGGCAGGAATAAGGTTATCCATTTTCTGCCATGCTAATTCATTGATATTATTGGTAGTTACTAACATGGTCTAACCTCAATTTGTTGTGCTTTTAAATATGTTTTTAATTCGTTTATTGGAATGATGCCTTTATGGAAAACAGAGGCGGCCAGTGCGCCATCAACATCAGCTTGTTGGTAAACATCAGAAAAATGTTGAATCTCTCCTGCACCACCTGAAGCAATTAAAGGTACGCTACATACATCACGTGCTTGCTTTAATTGTTCTATGTCATAACCTTGGCGAACACCGTCTTGATTCATACAATTTAATACAATTTCACCAGCGCCTAAACTGACCACTTTTTTGATCCAGTCAAACGTTGTCCATTGCGTTTTTTGTGTACGAGTTTCATCACCGGTAAATTGATAAACTTGGTATTGGTTGCTTTCTTTATCATAAAAACTATCAATACCTACCACGATACATTGTTGACCAAAGTGATCTGCAAGGCGTGAAATTAAACTTGGATCACGCAGGGCAGGGGAGTTAATGCTAATTTTATCAGCGCCCATCATTAATATTTCTTTCGCATCGGCTTCACTTTTAATACCACCTGCAACACAAAACGGAATATCAATTACCTCGGCAATACGGCTAACCCAGCTTTTATCAACCACGCGGCCGTCAGAGCTGGCGGTAATATCATAAAATACCAACTCGTCAGCGCCCGCTTCGGCATATTTTTGTGCTAGCGGTACTATGTCACCGATTATTTCATGATTTCTAAATTGAACGCCTTTAACCACTTTACCGTCGCGTACATCTAAACAGGGAATTATCCTTTTGGCCAACATGCAATTGCCTCCTCAAGGGTAAATTTACCTTCTAATAAAGAGCGGCCTAATATTACGCCACTAACACCGCTGCCAATTAAAGCTTTTATATCATCAAGGCTGCCAATGCCGCCTGATGCTTGCCATTGAATGCTTGGGTATTTTTGGCAAAGTTCGATGTAAAGGTCAACATTTGAGCCTGATAAAGTGCCATCTTTTGAAATATCTGTGCATAAAATATGTTTTATACCTGCGTCGATATAAGCGTCGAGTAAGTCTTCTAAATTAACGCCGCTGTCTTCAATCCAACCGTGGGTAGGTAGCGTTTTATTGCCTTGTGCATCAATTTTTATATCAAGGGCTAAAACAATTTTTTCACCGCCGTAGGTTTTAAGCCATTGGATCACTAATTCGGGTTGTTTGATAGCAAGTGAGCCAATAACTACACGGGTAGCGCCTAAATCGAGTAATTGTTTTACGTCATCTTCACAGCGTACTCCACCGCCAACTTGGGTGATCATGGTTTCATGATTTACTACCGTTTTAAGGGTAGATAGCTGGCGTTTAGTGCTGTCTTTTGCGCCGTCTAAATCAACAAAGTGCATTACTGTTGCTCCAGCTGCAGCGTATGCTTGTTGGCGTTCTTTTACGGTATATTGGTAATTTGTTTTTTGGTTGTAATCGCCTTGAAACAAGCGAACTACTTCACCACCAATTAAGTCTATTGCAGGGATCATCATAAATTACCGCTCCTAATGTTATTATTTTTCGCGATTACTGCTTCAAAAGTACTCATTTATAGTCATAAACTCCGTGATTTTTCATTGTACTCACTTCAAATACTTGCCATTTGAAGTGGTAATAGAATGTTATAGATTTAAAAAATTCTTAATTATTTTACTACCTAATTCACTTGAGCGTTCAGGATGGAATTGGCAACCGATAAAGTTGTCTTTACCAATAATGGCTGAAAATTCGCTGCCATATTCAGATGTTGCTAAGGTAAATTCGCTAACGGGTGCAGCAAAGCTATGAACAAAGTAAAAGTAATCGCCAGCGTTAATACCTTTTAATACTGGATGATTAGCAACTTGTGTTAGCGTATTCCAACCCATATGAGGTAAACGATTACCTTGGGCATTCAATGGTGCTACTTTGGTGGGGATCATGCCTAAGCACTCTATCGCTTGATCTTTTCCGCCTTCTGGTGACGATTTTGTCATTAATTGCATGCCCAAACAAAAGCCTAATACAGGCTGAGTTAAGCTTTGCAAGGTTTCAACTAAGCCTTTTTCAATGATATTTGCCATGGCATGTTTTGCGCTGCCAACACCTGGAAAAATAACTTTATCAGCGGCTTTAATTTGTGCAATATCATCAGTGATTGTTGCGGTAAAGCCGAGGCGTTCAATAGCAAATTTAACCGATGATAAATTCGCGCAGCCAGTATCTACTATCACATTTTTTGTTTTATTAACGCTTTCTTGATTAGAAATTGCTGTCATTAAAGAGCTCCTTTCGAGCTAGGTAGTTCATCACCTTCTACTTTAATTGCTTGACCTAATGCGCGACCAAACACTTTAAATAAGCTTTCAACTTGGTGATGACAGTTACCCTCACTGGTTGATAAGTGCAAAGTAATTAGCATGGCGTCGGCGAGCGAGCGGAAAAAATGTGAAATCATTTGTGTAGACATAGTGCCCACATTGGCTGCGGTAAATTCAGCGTCAAACTCTAACCATGGACGGCCTGATAAATCGATGGCACATTCAGCGCGACATTCATCCATAGGTAGCACAAAACCAAAACGGCCAATACCACGTTTGTCGCCTAGTGCTTGCTTTAACGCTTGGCCTAGCGCAAGGGCGGTATCTTCTACGCTGTGATGTTCGTCTATGTGGTAATCGCCACTGACGCTACATTGCAAATTAAAGCCGCCGTGGGTGCAAATTTGATCTAACATGTGATCAAAAAAACCTAGGCCAGTATCAATTTTGCTACCGCCTTTTTTATCTAAATTAACGGTAACGGTAATGTCTGTTTCTTTGGTTGTTCTAACCACAGTAGCAGTGCGAGGCTTTTCTAATGATGATAATATTTGTTCGCTTACTTGTGACCAGTTTAATTCTTCGCGGTCATATTTTATGCCAACAATGCCCATGTTAGCGGCTAAACCCATGTCGGTTTCTCTGTCACCAATAACATAGGAGTTAGCAAAATCGACATGACCTTGTTGTAAGTATTCACTCACTAGGCCAAGTTTTGGTTTGCGGCAATTACAGTTGTCTTCTTCAAAGTGCGGGCATAATAGTACATCTTGAAAAACAATACCTTGCGATGAGAAAATTGCCATCATTTGGTCATGAGGAAGGTCAAAGTCTGCTTGTGGAAAACTTTGTGTGCCTAAACCGTCTTGGTTTGACACCATCACTAATACGTAGCCTTTAGTTTGCAGTTTCAATAACTCAGGAATAACATTTGGCTCAAATACCAGTTTTTCTAGGGTATCAAGTTGCTTATCAATGGCTGGCTCTTCTACTAGCGTACCATCACGGTCGATAAATAATATTTTTTGCTGTTTGTTGCTCATGATTTTAGGTTACCTAGTAATACTTCTTTCAGTTGAGTTATTTCTTGTTCACTGCCAATACTAATACGTAAGCAGTTATCTAATTGTAATTGTTTAGATTGATCGCGAATTAATATGTCGTTCTTAACTAACAAATCAAAAATACGTGATTTTTCACTGTTATTGATACAGCGAAATAATACAAAATTAGCATCACTGTTAAAAACTTCGCTACACCATGTTTGTTGGTTGAGCCAAGCTGATAAGTTTGCTTTAACGTTATTACAATTTGCTACTCGTTGGGTCATTTTTGCTAAATCGGTACTTAACGCTACACTGGCAATTTCAGCGACAGGGGCAGAAATTGGATAAGGTGCGATAACTTTGCTGAGTAAGGTAATAATTTCAGCACTTGCCAAAGTAAAACCACAACGAAGTCCTGCGAGTGCAAATGCCTTTGACAAGGTTCTTAAAACGATAACATTATCATAATTTGCCAGTAAAGCTGTGCTTGTTTGCTCTGGTGAAAACTCGATATAAGCTTCATCAATAACAACAATAGCATTTTCTTTAAATAGTTCAATTGCTTGAATTATTTGCTCTTTTGGTAATAAATTACCTGTCGGATTACCAGGAGAGCATAAAAATACCACCTTTACTTTGCCCACTTGCTGTTTTAGGCCATCAAGATCAAGCATGTTATTCGTTAATGGTACTTTAACTACGCTAGCACCGTGATTTTCAGCACTTATGGCATACATACCGTAAGTTGGTGGACAAATTAAAATGCTGTCTTGGTACGCTTGACAAAAACTACGAATGATCAGCTCTATTCCTTCATCGGCGCCGCGAGTCGCTAATATTTGCTCGCGTTTTAGGCCGCAATATTGGCTATAAGCATTGAGTAAGTTATCTGGCTGAAAGTCAGGGTAGCGATTGATGTTTTCGCTACTAACCTGGTATTCACCTTTTCCCGGTGCTTCGTTAGCATTAAGCCATATCTTATTATTACTTTGCTCTGTATTGCCACTGGCAAAAAGTCGACGGGCAGATTGATAAGGCACCATATCAATAAGCTCTTTTCTGGCTAATTTGTTTGCTATGGTCATTTTACTTACCTTCCATATTAGCTTCTTCTAAACGAATGGTAACTGCTCTTTGATGTGCATCAAGCCCTTCAGCATCAGTAAGTTCAATAATACATTCAGCTAAATTGGTTAACCCTGCTTTACTAATTTCTTGCACTGTATAGCGGCGAGAGAAGTCTGCTAAAGATAAGCTAGAAATTACTTTTGAGTAACCGTAAGTAGGTAATACGTGGTTAGTGCCACTTGCATAATCACCCGCAGATTCAGGTGTATAAGCACCGACAAAAATTGATCCCGCATTGCGTAGATTAACCAATAACTCTTGAGCATTGTCAGTTTGAATAATTAAGTGTTCAGGACCATAGATATTTGAAACTTCAACCGCTTGTGCCATATCTTTTGTCAAAATTAAACGAGACTGCTTCAATGCTTGTATGGCAATGTCTTTTCTTGATAGCAGTTGTACTTGTTTATCAAGTTCACTAGCAACATTAGCGAGTAATGTTTCACTATCGGTTAATAAAATAACTTGGCTATCAGCGCCATGCTCGGCTTGTGAAAGTAAATCAGCGGCAATAAAAGCAGGGTTAGCTTGCTCATCGCCAATCACTAATACCTCAGAAGGGCCTGCAGGCATATCAATGGCGAAACCAGCTACTTGTTGAGAAAGTTGTTTTTTTGCTTCAGTAACGTAACGATTACCAGGGCCAAACACTTTGTTTACAGCGGGAATACTGGTTGTTCCATACGCTAAAGCGGCAATGGCTTGTGCGCCACCTATAGTATAAATCTCAGTAATACCACAAAGTTCAGCCGCGACTAGTATTTCGTTAGCTAATTGGCCATTTTTATCAGGAGGGCAAACTAATACCGTGCGCTTACAGCCCGCTAATTGTGCTGGAACGCCTAACATTAATACCGTTGATGGTAATGGGGCGCTACCTGCGGGAATATATAAACCAACACTTTCAATCGCTTCGGTTTTTAGGGTACAACGAACACCCGGGCAAGTTTCTACAAAAATATCTTGCGGTGCTTGCGCACTATGAAAACGTTTTATTTGTCCGTAAGCTGTTTCAATTGCTTTGAGACGTTTATCCGTTAATGCCTGTTTTGCTTGGGTTACTTGCTCAGACGTTACTGATAATGTTGATAACGCGATGCCATCAAATTGTTCAGTTAACGAAAATAAGGCTTTATCACCCTGTTTTTGTACTTGCGATAAAATGTTAGCCACTTGCGTTGACAATAAAGCATTATCAGCAATTGCTGGACGAGCTAACGCATCTTTTTTTTGTTGAGCTGATGTTGTTTGCCAGTTAATTATTTGGGTGTTCATAATTTTCTCTATTCTTACAATTAATTACTCTGATTCGCTAAATAATTGGCACTTCAGCAAAGCTGTCAAGTTGTGAGTTGCCTGAACTTAGTACACTAAGTGATGGTAACGAACAACATAGACAATGCCGCAGAAATGTTAATTATAACGCGAATTAGCCCATCATTTTCTCAATTGGCATAACAAGTATCGAGTTACAACCTAATGCTTTTAACTCTTCCATTGTTTCCCAGAAAAAAGTTTCGGTGGCAACAACATGTACCGCAACTAAGTCATCACGACCCGCTAAAGGTAAAACTGTCGGCGTTTCTTTACCCGGCATTAGGGCACTTACTTCACTTATTTTATCTTTTGGTGCGTGTAACATGATGTATTTACTTTCTTTTGCTTTCATTACCCCTTGTATACGAGGTAGTAAGGTATCTAAAATAGATTGTTTTTCTGTATCTAAAGGTTCTGAGCGTTGAATTAAAGAGGCTTTAGAGCGAAATACTTCAGCAACTTCCTTTAAACCATTCGCTTCAAGTGTGGCACCGGTAGACACTAAATCACAAATACCGTCAGCTAAGCCAACACGAGGTGCAACTTCAACAGAGCCTTTTAGTAAACAAAACTCAACATTAATGCCATTCTCTTTAGCAAAACGATTTAGTAATTGTGGGTAAGTTGTTGCAAAGCGTAAACCGTTTAAACATTGTAAACCCGTGTAATTGAACTCTTCAGGCATAGCAATTGAAAAACGACAACCGCCAAAATTTAACGGTGTGGTTTTAACATAGCTATTTTTGCTACCAATAAGCGCGCGTGATAATTCTTCTTCTTCAAGCGTGTTGTCACCAACAATACCTAAATCGCAAACACCGTCCATAACAAGCCCTGGAATATCACTACTGCGAACACGCATGATATCTATTGGCATATTACTCACATGAGCAAGTAAACGGCGATCACTTACATTAAGTTTTAATCCACAGCGTTTTAATAACGCTTGTGTGTCGTCACTTAGTCGTCCTGATTTTTGCATTGCTATGCGTAGTCGAGTTTCAGTTGTCATGTTGTTATTTCCTAATAAGTTAAATCTTTTATTCAAATCTTTTATTCAAATTTTTTACAGATATTTATGTGAAAAATTTATCTGTATATACAATTCATCAGCCCTAAAAATGCGAAAACCCCCGAAGGAGTTGGACTCTTTCGGGGGTTTAGGAACTGATTTTTTTTAGTCTAACACCGCTGAAAGGTCCATAGCCCCTCAGCGAAAAAACCTGAGTGGCTAATCCGTATGATGATGGTGATGGATAACAGTCAGGTTTAATATCATTATTTAATTTCCAATAAATGGTGTGTTAGAACGTAAAGTACGACCAATTGTCGTTTAATTGCTGCTACCATACTTTTTATTTTGTTTATCGGCAAGTGTTTATTGTGACGTTTTTATGATTAATTTGTTTATTGCTATAACAATAAATAAAAAATAAAGCATAATAAAAGTGCTGAATATGCCGATAACCTAGTTATATGGGCAGAGTATAACTTAAAGGGAGCAAGATCGAGTGGATATATTTACAACAGCTCTAACAAAAATAGTCCCAACGACCATTAAACCCAGCTCATTGAAAGTAAAAGCGTTGTTGAAAGAGCCGAATACTAATGCACTTTCAGACGATGCTAACCACCTTGAATACCACGATTATTTTTACTTAGTGAAAGAGGGGGGTAAAAATAAAAGTGAAGGTAAAACACAAAATAAACCAACACATGAAGAAGAAGCAGAGTGTGAACCCGGTATTAAGGCGTCTGAAGATGTTATTATCCATAAAGACGACATTATTCACCCGAAAAATCATGACAACGACCCTGATGATGATATTACTCACCTTGATATTTTCGTTTAAGCAAAAGCGGCTTATATAGTTTTACTTTTATTTCATTTGTTTCCCCATATAATAGCGACAACATTTTTCTACTAAGAACGTAATGACACCTGTAGAACACGCATTCTCTTCCTCAGGCATTTTGTCAAAAGTATTAACGGGCTATTCGCCTAGACAAGCGCAAATTGATATGGCACTTGAAGTTGAACTGGCGATAGAAAAACAAACAAGCCTAATTGTTGAAGCCGGTACAGGTACAGGAAAAACCTTTGCATACTTAATTCCGTCATTACTTTCTGAGCAAAAAGTCATTGTTTCAACAGGTACAAAAAACCTACAAGAACAGCTTTTCTATAAAGATATTCCTTTGATCCGTAAAGCGTTAGCAACCAAGGCACAAATAGCGTTGCTAAAAGGACGCGCTAATTACTTGTGTATATATCGTCTTGACCTTTATACCCGCGAAAGAGGCCAGCTAGACGCACAAATGCTAGCCGACTTTGTGAATATTCGCACGTGGGCTAATAGCACTACAAGCGGTGATATTGGTGAGTTAGTGAATGTAGCGGAAGACTCTACTATTTTTCCTTTTGTTACTAGTACGGTTGATAATTGCTTAGCTAAAGAATGTCCAAACATTGACGATTGTTATTTAATTAACGCGCGAAAGAATGCGATAGATGCTGATGTTGTGGTGGTGAATCATCATTTGTTTTTTGCTGATATGGCGTTAAAAGACACGGGATTTGGTGAGCTAATTCCCAAAGCCGACGTCGTTATTTTTGATGAAGCCCATCAAATTCCTGATATTGCCAGTGAATATTTTGGTGAAGCATTTTCAACGCGGCTATTGCTTGATTTATGTAGCGATGTACTGCAGCAATATCACACTGAATTAACCGATGTAAAACAGCTGTCAAAAGCCGCAGAAAAGCTACAACGCTCTGCGCAAGAGTTTCGTTTATTGTTCGGTCGAGATCCTGAGCGGGGTAATTGGCGAGAAAAATTGAATCAAACTCGCTATGAACAAATGTTTGCTACTCTCAAAGTTGATATCGACTTTTTATATCAAGTCTTAAAATTATGCATTTCGCGTAATGAAGCCATCGATAATTGTTTTGAACGGGCTGTAAATATTCTTGCTAAATACGATTTAATGGCAAATGTTGAACAGCATGGCATTAGCCTTTGGTATGAAACTACAAGGCGTCATGTGGTGTTGCATATTACACCATTATCTGTAGCTGAGAAATTTAGTGATTATATTAAACAGTCGAATGCGGGCTGGGTATTTACCTCTGCAACGTTAGCGGTGAATGAGGGCTTTAACCACTTTTCAGAGCAATTAGGGCTACAGTCAGCGGCTACGCTGTTGCTTGACAGTCCATTCGATTATTTACACCAATCACAATTAATTGTTCCTCGATACTTGCCCGAGGCAAATAATGTAGGGCGGGCGCAGGCGCTTGCAGATTTAGCTATGCCGTTAATAAGCGCGAGTAAAGGCAGCTGCTTTTTACTGTTTACTAGTTACCGTATGTTAAATCAAGTGGCTGACATTTTAGCGGAACAAACAGACACGCCTTTGTTAGTGCAAGGGCAAATGAGCAAACGCTTATTACTTGATGAATTTATTGCGAATGAGCAAGCAGTTCTCTTAGCTACCGCAAGTTTTTGGGAGGGGGTTGATGTCAGAGGTGATAAACTTACTTGTGTTATTATTGATAAGCTCCCTTTTGCGTCACCAGACGACCCGATGTTGCAAGCCCGAAGTGAAGACGTTCGCCGACAAGGCAAAGATCCGTTTAGTGAAATTCAACTGCCACAAGCGGTTATTGCGCTAAAACAAGGTGTTGGTCGGCTTATTCGAGATGTAACCGATCAAGGTGTTCTGGTAATATGTGACGATAGATTAGTAAATCGTCCTTACGGAGAAGTGTTTTTAAAAAGCTTACCCGATATGAAACGCAGCAGAAACATTGAACAAGGTAGTGAATTTTTAACTTCGCTACATCAATCAACATAAATTACTATTTATTAGTTATCAGCAATTAGAGAAAAATTTTGAATTATTTGGCAATAGACGCATCAACAGAAGCTTGCTCAGTCGCATTGAGTTATAACGGAAATATATGTCATCAATTTGAGCTTTGCCCGCAGTCACATTCAACGGTGTTACTACCAATGATCGACAGTATATTAACGCAAGCAGGCTGTAAGCTAACAGACCTTGATGGTTTGATTTTTGGTCGTGGTCCTGGGAGCTTTACTGGTGTTCGAATAGGCATTGGTGTGGTGCAAGGCTTGGCTTTTTCGGCTGAATTAAATGTGGTTGGTGTGTCTACGTTAAGGGCTATGGCGCAACAGGCTTACGACAAGCATCAACAAAAACAAGTGATTGCAGCAATTGACGCCAGAATGTCTGAAGTGTATACAGGCTATTTTACGGTTAATGAACAGGGAATAATGGAAGAGCAAAAAGCTGAAACCGTATTACCACCAGCAGATCTTGCGCACTATTATAGTGAAGTAACGACACCTGTTTATGGCGTAGGTACTGGCTGGGATGCTTATACTGAAGTGCTAGCGGCTTTGAAAACTAATCAAGATAGTGAAAATGGTAGCCCTGATATTTTATACCCTGATGCGAGAGCTATGCTAATACTTGGTAGTGAAGACTTTAAAAATGGCTTAGCGGTATCAGCAGAGTTTGCGCAACCCGTTTATGTGCGCGATACCGTTTCTTGGAAAAAATTACCGGGCAGATAAGCATATAAAGTTATTTATTTTCGTAGAAACGTTGTTATTTAGCCGATCTTTGGTAAATTAATAAGTATGCAGATTAATTCTTCAAGCACTAACCCATTAATTACGGGGCAAGTTGCACAAACTGATAAGCTCACGCAAGCTAATAGCGCGCGTGAGCAAACACGTGCAAACGAACAAAGTAATCAGCAAGAACAAACGTCTTCACAATCAACAACGCAAAGAACACGATTTGATGTTGACCAGCAAGCGTTGGTGCAAGTAGAGCAATATAATCAAACTCAACACCAAGGGCAGACAACGGCTGACCAGTCTAGTGTGTCTCGTGAACATGACCAAGCGTCTTCACAGCACCAGTCGGCAGTGAATAGCTATCGCTCGGTTGAAGGTCTTGCCCAGCGCGATTCAATTAAACAAACCTTTGGCGTTGACTTATACGCCTAATGACACAAACTACTCCAGCAAACCATTCAATCTTCATTCGTTACTATTTTTATTTTGTATTACTTATTGCGGCTATTTTAATGCAAGTACCAATTGTTTCTATTCCATTTAAGTGGTTAGAAAGCTATTTTCATGAAATTAGTCACGGCTTAGCTGCTTTAGCTACAGGCGGTGAAATTATTAAAATTCAATTATTTCCCAATGGTGCAGGTTTGTGTACAACACGAGGTGGAAGCGCCTTTTTTATCAGCTTTTTTGGCTATGCTGGCGCCGCTATTTGGGGGAGCGTTTACTATTTAATGGCAGGCTTACATCACCGAATTGCGCAAGTATTTGCACTATTGCTGTCGCTACTATTTTTAGTTACTTTAATACTGTGGAGTCGAGACTTATTAACTGTCGCCATCGTGCTGTTTTTATTAGCGCTTGTTTTGATTAAATTAAAATTTGGTCAGTCATTTTATTTGAAGCTAAGCTTGCAAGTTACTGCCGTAATGGTGTTATTAAACAGCTTAAAAAGCCCTTGGTATTTACTTGATGGGCGAAACTTGGGTGACGGCGCCGCTTTGGCACAACAAACAGGTATTCCTGAAATTATTTGGATAGTTTGTTGGTTTATTATCACGCTAACTGGCATAGTGGTACTGGCAAAATCGAACAGCAATAAAAATTATGGCGAGCATTCTTAATCGCACCCTTAACTGTATTAAAACAAGGAATTCACAATGAGATTACCCCTATTTACCAGCCTCTGTTTGGCGTTAACATTAACCGCGTGTAGCAATATACCCGACAAACTTCAGGTGGCTGAAACGACTAACCTTACTTCATTTGATTCAGCTAAAGCTGAGCAAGTAGTAAATGTTGGCCATAGCGCCCGTTGGGGAGGCGTTATTGCTAAAGTGGTAAATAATGCTGATAATTCGATGCTAGAAATTGTACATTTTCCGCTAACTTCTTCAGCTAAGCCTAAACAAGGCAATGATACGCTAGGGCGCTTTCGTGTGTATTTTTCAGGCTTACTTGATCCAGTAATTTATAAAGAAGGCCGTAGTATTACAGCGCTTGGTACAATAAGTACCTCAGAGCAAGGTAAAATAGGCGAACATGAATATTTATACCCAGTATTAAAGGCTGAATATGTTCATTTATGGAAAAATATTCAGCGGGTCGATGTAAATGTAATGCACATGGGCGTGATGAATTCACCTATGATGTGGCGTCAACCGCGTATTTATCATCGTAACCCTGTTGTGATCAGAAAAAATCAATCACAAGTTAAACAAACGCGTCCAAGTCAATCAAGGCCGAGTCAACACCGACAACATCGTGCGCCTAAAATGCAGCAAAAATAACAATTGAAATTAATGTTTATTTGGAAGCAGAATGACAACAGAAGAAGTAAGCTTTGACTTAGGCGAAATAACTTTACGTGGTATTGCTTGGGGTCATGAAGACGACGAAATATTATTGTGCTTACATGGCTGGTTAGATAATGCCGCTAGCTTTATACCGATAGCTCCCTATTTTAAGGGAAAGCGAGTTATTGCAATCGACTGGCCAGGGCATGGCTTTTCATCTCATCGCAGTCAAGATGCGCATTATCATTTTGTTGACTATGTTTATGATCTGCTAAAGTTATTTGAGCTGAATCAATGGAAAAGCCTTGATGTTATTGGGCATTCCATGGGCGGGATGATCGCCTCAGCTTTTACCGCCGCATTTCCTGAACGGGTAAAAAGCTTATCGTTAATTGACTCTATTGGCTTTATCAGTGCCAAAGAGCAAGAGTCAACAAAGCAGTTACGGCAAGGCTTGCTAAGTCGGCTGTCTAATAGTTCAAAGAAAAAGGCGTTACACCCTGAACTTGCATCAGCGGTTAGTGCAAGAGTGGCAGTGTCTGACTTAAACGAAGAAAATGCTGAACTCATTGTTAAACGCGGTATTATTAAGCAAAGTGATGGTTATAGATGGAGCTCAGATAGTCGATTACGCATGGCGTCACCTTATCGACTAAGCTTTGATCAAGCTGCACAGTTTATTCGTGATATTAATAAACCTACATTACTTGTTTATGGCGATAAAGGCTTAGACATGGTGACTTCTGGTATTGAGAGTTTTGGGCATTTATTTCAATCATTACAAATGAAAAAAATAACAGGTGGGCATCACCTCCATATGGAAAGCCCTGAAATAATAGCTAAAGAAATTTGTCTTTTTATTGACAGGAAGTAAGTTAAATTTCCGTTAAATTCGTGCAATAATTATTCAGTAATGTGTTTTTTAGCGTAAAACTATAGACATTAGACCAGTATTCACGTAAAACGAAATTCAAACGTGCGTTTAAAATTTTAGTCGTATCAAAAATAAAACCTATAGCTACTAAAATTAAGAAAACTAGAGGAGAGAGCAGTGCAAAAAATTTGGTTAGAAAAAAGTTATCCGCCAGGTGTTCCGTTTGAAATAGATCCTGATAAATATTCTTCTTTAGTTGAAATGTTTCAAAAGTATGCGGGCATTTATGCTGACCGTACGGCTTTCATCAATATGGGCGCAGAAATAACTTATGCCGAATTAGAGCAAGAAGCAAAAGCTTTCGCTGCTTATTTGCAACAAGAGTTAGGCCTAGTAAAAGGTGATAAATTCGCCATTATGGTGCCGAACTGTTTACAATACCCTGTTGCGTTATTTGGTGCTTTGCTTGCGGGTTTAACGGTAGTGAATGTGAATCCACTTTATACTGCTCGCGAATTAGAACATCAATTAAAAGACTCTGGCGCTAAATCAATGTTAATTGTTGATAACTTTGCTCATACGCTAGCAAGTATTATTGATAAAACGCCGATAGAAAAAGTTATTTTAACTTCATTAGGCGATCGTCTAGGCTTCCCTAAAGCACAGTTAGTTAATTTTGTGATCAAACATATTAAAAAAATGGTGCCTAAATTTGCCTTAAACAATACGGTAAGTTTTAATGAGGTGATAAATAAAGGAACAAATTTACCTTTTACTCCGGTGTTACTTAACGGTAATGACTTAGCCTTCTTGCAATATACAGGAGGCACAACGGGGGTCTCTAAAGGGGCAATGTTAACTCACCGCAACATGGTGGCAAACTTAGAGCAAGCGAAAGCTGCTATTAAACCGCAATTAGAAGAAGGCAAAGAGCTCGTTGTAACGGCCTTACCGCTTTATCATATTTTTGCCCTTACAGCGAACTGCTTAACCTTTATCACACTAGGAGGCACTAATTTATTAATTACTAATCCGCGTGACATGCCTGGTTTTATTAAAGAACTATCAAAGTACCAATTTACTGCAATTACTGGTGTTAATACCTTATTTAATGGTTTGCTAAATACGCAAGGTTTTAATGATTTAGATTTTAGTCATTTAAAAGTGTCGCTAGGTGGTGGTATGGCCGTGCAGCGACCAGTGGCAGAGCAGTGGGAAAGTGTTACTAAAACACGTTTACTCGAAGGTTATGGATTAACTGAGTGTGCGCCGTTAGTTACTTTATGTCCATATAATCAACAGCACTATAGCGGTAACATCGGTTTACCTGCTTCTTCAACCGATATTCGTATTGTAGATGAAGAAGGTAATGATGTAGCACAGGGCGAGTCTGGAGAAATGTTAGTTAAGGGGCCACAAGTTATGGCGGGTTATTACAATCGCCAAGAAGCCACCGATGATATATTGAAAGATGGCTGGTTAGCTACTGGCGATATTGCAGAAATGGATGAAAATGGCTTTTTCAAAATTGTCGATCGTAAAAAAGATATGATCATCGTGTCTGGCTTTAATGTTTTTCCTAACGAAGTCGAAGAAGTTGCGGTAAGTCACCCTTCAATTATTGAAGCTGCTGCAGTGGGCATCCCTCACGATATTAGCGGTGAAGAAGTTAAATTATTTGTAGTGGTTAAAGATCCTAAACCAACCTCAAAAGAAATAATTGCTCACTGCAAGGCAGACTTAACTAATTATAAAGTACCTAAAATCATTGAATTTCGTGATGAATTACCTAAAACGAATGTCGGTAAAATATTACGCAGAGAGCTACGTTAATTCTAAATAATCTTTTCTGCTAGGTGTCATAACCCTGTAGTTTTAATTAAATAATTAAATAATAAAAAAATAAAAACGCCGACATGAGTCGGCGTTTTTGATCAAATATGACAACAAGTTTTGTTTTCTTTAACTCTGTGCATTCAATACTTTACCATTCTCTTGTTTGCTATCATCAGTCATTAAATAAACATAAAGTGGCATAATTTGTTCTGGTGTTAATAATTGTTGTTGATCTTCGGCGGGGTAGGCACTAGCACGCATATTAGTACGAGTAGCGCCAGGGTTAATGGCATTGGTTCTTAGTGTTGATTCATCATACTCATCTGCAATAACTTGCATCATACCTTCAACGGCAAATTTAGAAACACTATAAGGTCCCCAAAAAGCTCTACCTTGATGACCAACTGATGACGTTGTAAAGACTAACGAAGCATTATCAGCTTTTAATAACGTAGGCAATAAAGCTTGTGTTAATAAAAACTGTGAGGTGCTATTTACTTGCATTACGTCTTGCCAAATTTGTTCGTGAATCTGGCTAAAAGGGGTAAGTTCACCCAGCATTGACGCATTTAATAAAGCGCCGTCTAATTTACCAAACTGATCTGCAATAGTTGCTGACATATCAATATAGTTTTGTTTGGTGGCACCCTTTAAGTCAAGCGGGATAATTGCTGGCTCTGGACTACCTTGTGCAACAATTTCATCGTATACCGCTTCTAATTTTTTTACCGTTTTCCCGAGTAAAATAACCGTAGCGCCTAATTTGGCATAAGTTAATGCCGCTGTACGGCCAATACCATCGCCAGCGCCAGTAATTAAAATGATTTTTTCTGCTAAACAGTTGGTAGTAATTGAATAATCGAACATAATAAAAGTTAAGATAATAGAAAATAAAAATAATTTTACTCTGACTAAGGCACAGAAACGAGTAAAACTTGCTTTTGTTAAGAAAAAAGCGCTAATGAAGCAAAAAAGAGTGGCGCAATTAAAGTTCTTGGGTTAAGTTTGACTGGTCCAACTTGTTTGGTTGTATCGCAAACTATTAAAAATTATATTCAATGCGGCCCAAACAACAGAAATGAACAACAGAATCGTCTATGGGGAGATATGATGAAAAAGCTAATGCTTAGTGTGGTTATTGCCAGTAGCTTAGGGTTAACTGCTTGCGAAAGTGAAACAGTAAAAGAAATTAAAGAAGAAGTATCGGCACAAGAGCCACTTTATACGGCTTCTGCGAGAATAGTATACGATCCTGCTGCAGGGGTATTATCTGTACCAAACGACTTACTATTACAAGGTTCATTAGATGGTACATTAAACATACCTGTTGATGACCCTACAGATGGGGGCGACCCATACGTTGCATTAAATGCATTAGATGGCTGGTCTACGGTTAACCCATTTGTAATTGATATTGATTTCCCTGAAGGGCGAAGTCTTGATGGTGATTCTGTTTTCAACCCTAGCTCAATTCGAATCTTTGAAGCTAAAATGGGTGGAGATACGTCTGATGCCGATTGCGCGGCAATGCCTCGTGGCACCGCTTGTAAAATAGTTAATGAGTTAACTTTTACAGAAGACTTTATTGCACAAAAATCAGGGAATAGTGTTGCAATTGTTCCACTTAAACCATTAAAAGGGAAAACGTCTTACTTAGTTATATTTACCAATAGCTTACAAGACAGTACAGGTAAAGCAATTGCTGGTTCGTCTAGCTATGAATCGGTAAAACAAGACCTTGCTACCGCGCCATTAAGTTCTCCTTCACAGTTAGGGCTTCAAGCAACAATAAATACTTTTGAAGATGCGGCGGCTTCTGCTGGCATTGAAAAAGACAGCATTATTTATAGCTTTTCAGTAACCACACAATCAACAACCGATGTATTATTTACTAATAAAGCGGTTATGGCTACAACGGCTCCTTCACCAATTATGGTGGCTGATACGGGGGCATCTGTTGCTGATATTTTAGCGGGGCAAATTCCACCGTCATTGGTTCCATTATATTCTGCGGCTAACTTTATGCAGGGGTCAATTACTTTACCATATTATTTAGGTGTACCTAGTGCAGCGAATCCAATGGCACCAGTTAATGATTGGTGGAAAAGTTTATGTGATTCAGGTGCTATGTTAGCGGGTCTAGCTGCTCAAAATCCAGCGGCAATACCTGCGGATCCAATCAGCGAATCTGACGCTAAGTGTATGGCTATTGCTCAAGCAAGCGGTTTACCTGCTCCTGGTTTACGTGATTTAGGTATTGATGCCGAACGTCACTTAACTAAATATAGCCCTGTAGCTAAACCAACAGCAATGATGCCACTAGCCGTACAGATGACAACACCTGATTTAGCTGTTGTTAACGGTATTCGTGCCTCAATGAATTTAGAGACGATTAGCGAACCCGATACTGGTTGGCCTGTTGTTATTTTACAACACGGCATTACCTCGAAAAAAGAAGATATGTTACCGATGACAGGTATCTTATCGGTTCATGGTTTTGCAACCGTTGCCATTAATCATCCATTACATGGTGATCCAGCGTTAGGTGGTAGTCGCGGCTTTGACTTAAATGGCGATGGAATTGATGAAATAAATGCTTCAACCGTAGCTGCAACACATTATATGAACTTAGCAAGCCTGTTAACTACGCGTGATAATCTTCGCCAAAGTGTGTCAGACATGCTTGGTTTGCGATTTGGCCTAAATGCGTTAATGGGTAGCGACGTATATGGTAACCCTATTAATGTTGATGGCACTAATGTTCGCTTTTTAGGTCATTCATTAGGAGCTATTACAGGCATTAACTTTATGGCTCTTGCTAATACTCCGTTAAACCCTGCGATCGACGGCATGTTTAAAGTTAACGCTAACTCGTTAGCGATGCCAGGGGTTATGGTTGCTAACTTCTTAATGGAATCAGGGGCTTTTGGTGATGTGATTAAGTCAACTTTAGCTTATGCTCAGTTACCAGACTTTACTGCTTATGTAGATACTTTGTATCCTTCGGGGGCAAGCGAAGCTGAATTAGTGGGAACTTACCGTGGTTTTTATGCAAGTTTAGATGCTGGCTCTCAAGCTGAGCTAAATGGCACCTTTCAACAATTTGCTTTTGCGGCACAAACCGTAACTGACTCAGGTGACCCAATTAATTACACTAGCATTTTAGCTGCCACACAAACGCCAACGCATGTCATTGAAGTAGTAGGTAACGGTACTGATAATTTATCTGACCAAGTTATTCCTAATACGGTTTCTACTGCGCCATTAGGCGGCACTGAAGGTGCAATTGCATTACTTGGTTTACCAGCGGTTTCTAGTACTACGGTCAATGTTGATGGTGTATCAGGTGCTGTAAGATTTACTGCGGGGAATCATAGTTCTATTTTATCACCTGCAACTGATGCCGGTTCTCCTGATGCGGCGATGAATGCTAAAGCAACGCAAGAGATGCAATCTCAAGTGGCTAGCTTTTTTAGCTCAAATGGTACTGCAATCGTTGTAACTGATACTGACGTAGTTAATTAATAAGTAGTCGCTATATTTAGTTATATTCATCTAAGCCCTCATTCGAGGGCTTTTTTTATGGTTGTAAACTTTAGTTTAATAAAGTCATCCCCATATACTGTTAAATAATTACCCTTTATTAGGAGCTCGCTTTGGAATTTTTGTATGAATATGGATTGTTTTTAGCAAAAGCAATTACTTTTGTTATCGCACTAGCTGCGATTATCGCGATTATTGCCTCTTCAGCAATAAAGCAAGGAAGTAAGAAAGGACACTTAGAAATAACGGATTTGTCTGAACATTACAAAGAGGTTGAAGAAGAAGTTATTCACCACCTTTTAACAAAAGAGCAGTTAAAAGAAAAAGAGAAACAAGATAAAAAAGCGGCAAAAGAGCAAGCTAAAATAGATAAAACCGCGGCAAAGAATGACGATGCTCCACAACAGTTTCGTACTTTTGTTGTTGACTTTAATGGTAGCATCGATGCCAAAGAAGTTACCTCGTTACGCGAAGAAATTAGTGCAATTTTAATGGTGGCAAAACCTGAAGACGAAGTATTTGTACGCCTTGAAACCGGTGGTGGCATGGTACATGGCTATGGTTTAGCATCTTCACAGTTAGATCGTGTAAGGCAAGCGGGTATACCGCTTACCGTAGCGGTAGACAAAGTAGCAGCCAGTGGCGGTTATATGATGGCCTGTGTGGCCAACAAAATAGTTTCCGCGCCATTTGCTATTTTAGGCTCTATTGGCGTGATTGCACAGGTGCCAAATTTTAATAAAGTTTTGAAAAAAAATGATATTGAATTTGAACAAATTACTGCAGGCGAATTTAAGCGCACGCTAACAATGTTTGGTGAAAACACTGATAAAGGTCGAGAAAAATTTGCTCAAGAAATTGAAGACACGCATCAGCTATTTAAAGACTTTGTTGCCGAGCATCGTCCGTCATTAGATATTGCAAAGGTCGCTACTGGTGAAACTTGGTTTGGCAGTAAAGCGAAAGAAATGGGCTTAGTAGACGAAATAATCACGAGTGATGATTACTTACAGCAAGCGAGCAAAAATAATCAGGTAGTTGAAGTGAAGTTTGCTACGAAAAAAGGCTTAGCTGAGAAGTTTTCAAAAGCGGCATCTATTTCAGCGGAAAGTTTTATCAGTAAAATTTGGCAGAACAATCGAATTTTTCCAAGTTAGAAAAACCTAGAACCTAGAACCTAGGCCCTAGATTCTAGTATCCGAATTATTTATCTCTTCTGACTTTCATCTAAATGATGAAAGTCTATTTCTTCAATCGCTTGACCTGCATTAGGATTGCTAAACACGGTTTCGTCAAATTGATTTTCAGACTTACTTACAATTACAGTCACCATGCTATCGCCTGTTACATTAACCGCGGTACGTGTCATATCTAATAAACGGTCAACACCAATAATTAAGCCAATACCTTCTACAGGTAAACCAACTTGGTCGAGTACCATTGCCAGCATAATCAAACCAACGCCAGGCACACCAGCTGTACCTATTGATGCTAAAGTGGCTGTTAGTATTACCATTAAGTAATCTGATAAGCTCAAATCAACATTAAACACTTGGGCAATAAATACTGTTGCAACACCTTGCATAATTGCTGTGCCGTCCATATTTATGGTGGCACCTAATGGCACGGTAAAAGAAGCGATAGAGTTTTTAGCGCCCATTTTTTTAGTTACCGTTTCCATTGTTACAGGGATAGTTGCGTTGCTGCTTGAGGTTGAAAAAGCAAATAATATTGCATCACGCATTTTTGCAAGAAATACAATTGGGCTTAAACCACTTAATAGCTTGAGTATAACTGAATAAGTTACCGTGCCATGAATAACTAAAGCGAAAAACACCACGAGGAAATAACTAATTAAGTTACCAAAAGTCGTTAAAGATAAATCAGTAAATAACTTAGCTAACAAACAGAATACCCCGTAAGGGGCAATATTCATTAAAATTCCGACTAAGCGCATCACAACCTCGTTTAAGTCTTCAAATAAGCTAGCAATACGTTCACCTGCTTTACCCGATAGCGCAATGGCAATACCAAATAATAAGGCAAAAATAATAACCTGTAGCATATTACCTTGCGCAAAGGCGGCGAAAGGGTTACTTGGGAACATCTGAATAAATACTTGCGCTAATGAAGGTGCCTCTCGGCCTGTAAAGCTTGTGCTAGTGGTCATGTTCACCCCTTCGCCAGGGCTTATTAAAAAAGCGAGTCCCATGGCAAAGCTAATTGCGACAGCGGTGGTTATTAAATACAAACCAACAGCCTTACCGCCAATGCGTCCTAATTTAGAGGTGTCTTTAAGTGATGTTGTTCCACAAATAAGTGAGACAAATACTAACGGCACTACTAGCATTTTTAAACTAGCGACAAATATTTTACCAACAACCTCAAAAATACCTTCAACAAAAAATGAGCGGATTGAAAAATCAAATAATCCCAAAGGAATAATAAAGTCGCTACCATTAGGCATTAACTGCTGTAAGCCTGCGCCGACTAGAATACCTGCGACCATACCAATAACGATGCGCTGGGTTAAGCTTAATTGTTTTTTATCAGACATGTTGTTTTTATAATTAAAGTTAAATGAATAACATAAGATTAACAGCTATTTTGTTGATTAAAAACCTAATGATTAAGGGTTTTTTTCATTTGTTTGCATTTGTTAGTGACCTTTTTGTTTTTTTTCGGTTAAGATGAAGTATAAGTTTTTAAAAATACGATCAGGGAGATGCTTACATGGCGCTACTTCGACGCTTAAGTTTTATGATGTTACTACTGTCTTTTATTGGCTGTGGTGGCGGGGACAGTGGTTTAAGTAATAACACCGATAATACGGGGAATACTGGGGGCGAAACACCAACAACAGCTCCTATCACTATTACTTTATCCATATCAGATACAATTGTCACAGGTGAGGATCCAGTAACAGTTTCAGCAACTGTAATGCAAGGAACAGAGAAAGTTGTAAATCGCGCTGTAACATTTTTAACTAATTTAGGTGCTTTCTCTCCTGTCTCTGGAACTTCTTTAACCAATGAAAGTGGTATTGCTGAAATCATTCTTACGGCAGGTAGTATACGTGGTGCAGGTGAAGTCTCCGCGTCATTATCTTCGGGGGAAACATCAACGATACCTTTAGGATTTACTAGTCAAGGGGATGATATCAGTGTTGTTGGTGATATCAACATAACAGTTACTCTAGTTGATGAAAATGGCGATGAAACCGATAGAATAACAGCATCTAAGCCTGGTCGAGTTATTGCGTCTATAGACGGTATTAGTGCGCCATTAATTGTTAGCTTTGAATCAACTGTTGGTGATATTCCAATTGCATCAGCAATTACGGATGAAAATAATGAAGCAATAGTTGATATTTTCGCTGGGGACACATTAGGCGCAGGTGACGTTACAGCGTCAATAGTTAGTGGAGAAACAGGAAATGTAATTTTTGTTGTCGGCTCTTCTACAGTCTCTATGGGAAGTGGTTCTCCATTTGAAGAAAATGTTGCAGATATTAGTTTAGATCAAATATCAGCGGGTGGAACAAGTGTCATTTCTGTTTCTATTGTTGATGATCAAGGGAATTTGTTTACTGAACCAGTGGATGTTAATTTTTCTTCAGGTTGTGCTGTGCAATCAACCGCCACGTTAAGTAGTCCTATTACCACTTCAAATGGTATTGCAACTAGTACCTATTTAGCTCAAGGCTGTGTTGGAGATGACCCTATTAATGTAACGGCAAATGCAGGTGGCATTAATTTATCAGCGGCTGCATCTATTAATGTTTTAGCGGCTGATATTGGCAGTATTGAGTTTGTTTCTGCACTACCTGAAAATATTGGAATACTAGGTGCCGGAATTGTCGGTGGTTCAGAAAGTTCAACGGTTGTTTTTAAAGTTAAAGATACTGATGGTAACCCTTATAAAAATCGTGATGTTAATTTTGCTTTAAATACAGATGTTGGCGGTATTAGTTTAAGTCAAGATAGTGCAACAACCAATGCAAATGGCTTAGTACAAACTGTGGTAAACTCAGGTACTGTCCCAACCGCTATTCGCGTTATAGCTTCAACAGAAGCTCTTGATGGTACTATTGTATTTACTCAATCTAGTGTACTAGTTGTATCAACAGGTTTACCCGACCAAGACAGCTTTAGTTTGGCACGTGGTGTCGCAAACCCTGAAGCATGGAATGTTGATGGCGTAGCAGTGCCAGTAACTGTACGTATGGCTGATGCTTTTAATAATCCAGTTCCTGATGGTACGGCAGTGGCTTTTACTGCTGAAGGTGGTTCGGTTGGTGGTTCATGCATGACAACCAATGGCGCTTGTTCTGTAGTATGGACTAGTCAGAACCCTCGTCCTGCTGGGAAAACTTTGACAAACAGTTTTTGTTCAGTTGCAGATAATAGCGATCCAACTATTTTTTGTGCTAGGGAACCATTGCCTAATGGAAAAAATTATCTTGGACAAGAGTATGGTGGTCGAGTAACTGTACTTGCTACTGCTATTGGCGAAGAGTCATTTCCTGATAAAAATGGCAATGGCCGCTTTGATGAAAGTGAATATGCATTATTCCAAGGACTTAATGTCAGCGATGCACCATATGATCTTAAAGAAGCCTTTGTAGATCACAACGAAGATCGCTTTTATAATCCAGAAGAATCTAGTGTTAACACTGAAATTGGTGGTGAGTTAGAAGAGTTTGTCGACTTTAACCGTAATGGTGTTTTTGATAGTAAAGATGGTGTTTACAATGGGATATTATGCGGATTAAACGATATTACTAATCCAGGCAGTGAAATAGTTAATCAATATTGTGCTAACCCTGATGATGAACCAGATCCAACGAAAAAATCTCAAAAGGTGTCAACCAATGTTCGAGGGTCAACTATTATCATTATGTCGGGTACTTCTCCATATGTAACCGTGACAGGCACTTACGACTCAGTAAGCCAGACAATAGCAACTGATGATGATAATGATCCTAATACGCCAGATGTTGAGATTGCTAATCCAAGCTTTAATCCCGACGACAATACTTTATATATTGCTGGAGAGAGTACAGGTACAGTGGGCATTATTATTGCTGATTTGCATAACCAACCCATGCCAGCGGGTACTATTGTTTCTTTCGTAGCAAGTGTAGGCTCGGTTGTTGGTACAAGCACCTATACTTGGCCAGGAGATGCTAGTAATGGCGGTAGTAGCTTTGGTGTTGCTATTAAAGGTGAGGCAGAGCCAACTAGCGGACCATTAGAAATTAAAGTTGAAACTCCTGGAGGAGTAACAACAGTATTTAGTAATATTAATATTGTTATTCAATAAAATTTAAATCCCCTACGTTTATAAAATGAAAAACGCCGCTAAATTAGCGGCGTTTTTGTTTTTATTCATTCAGTATGAAAATTAATTTTTAGCCATTTCTGCTAGTAAAAATGCGGATATTTCAGCTCCTACTTTCAAGGTTTTTTCTGAAGCACTAACCCCTTGACCTGTGCTGTCGGTAAATGGCGCTATTTCCATCATATCGGCGCCTGTTATTGGGTACTTATTGGCAAGCGACGTTAATATAGCAAGCGCTTCATCTGGGCTTAACCCGTCAGGCTCTGGTGTACCCGTTGCTGCAGCAAAACTGTCGTCAAGTGCGTCAATATCAAAGCTAACATAAAGTTCATCAATGTTTTCATTAGCTAATTGGCTATGAATAGTGTCTATAATTGACTGTACGCCATTTTCTTTTACTTCGCGAGCCCAATGTTGCTTAACGCCAAAAGTACCTTCCCAGTGGCTTTTAGGTTTGCCACTTGAACGTATGCCCACTTGAATTAAATGATGTTTCTCATGTAGGTCATCTAATATATGCGTACACCAAGAACCAAAGCATAAGTCGATACCTAAGCGTTCAACTAATAAGTCAGTATGGGCATCAAAATGAATAATTGCTGCGCGTTTACCTTGTTTTTTCTTAGCTTGTAAATACGCTTTGGTTAATGGATAACTAATAGAGTGATCGCCGCCAATACCAAAAATTCCTTTTTCTGGGTAGGTTGCATAAAAGTCGTGTAATACATCTTCAGTAATGGTTAATGGACTAACTGCATAGTGTGATTGGTCATTTTGATACAGCGCTTTGCGGCAATTAGTGATGGTTTTGTCGTTTAAGTATTTATCGGCTAATAAATGCGGAATAACACGAATATCCCCTAAATCAAACGTATTAAGTTCGGGGTGGTTCGCTAATAAAGTAGAGCGAACAAATAAAGGTCCCCAATTTGCGCCACGCAAAATACCGCCACCACAATCAGAGGCAATGCCTAAAATTACCGCAGCCGAAGCCTCATTTAATTGATCCAAAGAATTAAGCCATACCGTATTAATATCTTCAGTTTGTCCATATAACGCTTGATGTAATTTTTCTTTACGCTCTTTTGCGGTATTTACGGTAAATACACCATTACCCGGCGGGCATAGACATTGGCTAATTTTTTGGTGAAATAATTCAGGTGAAGATATTGTCATATAAAATCTCTTTGTATTTAATGCGAGCTGATTTGCGTACACATAAAGGGTGAATAAGCGCTACTATTTTTATAAATGTTATGGCGCTGGAATAACCACATTATAACGAAAATGAGAATAATAGACTAGGGCGTGTAGATCTTTAGCGGTTAAATTTTGTTCGAGATAAAAGCGTTTTAATCACGGCGAGTAGGGTGTAGTCTAGTCACTCTAAACAAACACTACTCAACAAAGAGTAAAACGCTTTTAGCCGAATCCTTTGGACAGCGTTTGTTGGTCATTTTTACTGCGTTATTACCTTTTTATGTGGAATAACCACATGACAAAGGCTCTGCCTTGTATAAATACCCAACAAATCGTTGCAAAAATAAGCTCGAAAGATCAACATGCCCTAAGATATAAAAATTATTTTCTTGTAAGCTGGCAAAATTACAGATATATCTAATAGTAATTAGAATTTTAACGTTATTCAGTATGCGTTTTAATCAAAGTGCTCGTAATTTGTACGCTCTCGGCACTTTTGGCAAAATAATGTGACTGTTTCTGATCAATAATGATCGGATCAAAGGAATTAAATAAGTTTATGGCAAAATCTCTCGTTATCGTCGAGTCACCAGCAAAAGCTAAGACGATTAATAAATATCTCGGTAAAGATTTTATTGTTAAATCGAGCGTTGGACATGTACGTGACTTACCCACAGCAAGTACCGGGAAGAAAGTCGCAGCAAAAAGTCCAGCAGAAGTGCGTAAAATGGCCCCTGAAGCAAAAGCTAAATATAAGCAAAAGCGCGATAAATTAGCACTTGTTAATCGTATGGGAATTGACCCTGAAAAAGATTGGGAAGCGCAATATCAAATTTTGCCGGGCAAAGAAAAGGTCGTTACTGAATTAAAAAAATTAGCTGAAAATGCTGACACCGTCTATCTCGCAACCGATTTGGATCGCGAAGGAGAAGCGATTGCTTGGCATTTAAAAGAAATTATTGGCGGCGGCGAAGAAAAGTTTAAACGCGTTGTTTTTAACGAAATTACCGAAAATGCCATTCAACAAGCCTTTTCTACACCAGGCGAATTAAGCATGCCAGGCGTTAATGCACAACAAGCACGTCGATTTTTAGACCGTGTTGTTGGCTTTATGGTGAGTCCGTTACTCTGGAAAAAGGTTGCCCGAGGTCTTTCTGCAGGTCGTGTTCAGTCAGTTGCTGTAAAACTAGTGGTTGAGCGTGAGCATTTAATTAAAGCGTTTGATCCGCAAGAATTTTGGGAAGTTAGCGCTGATACCACAACACATGATGATCAACCATTTGAATTAGCGGTAACGCATGAAAATGGGAAAGCATTTAAACCGACCAATGAAAAAGACACTAATGCGGCGTTAGAAAAGTTAAAAGATACTAGCTATAAAGTAAGTAACCGCGAAGATAAACCGTCTAAAAGCACGCCGTCAGCACCATTTATTACTTCAACATTACAACAAGCCGCGAGTACGCGCTTAGGTTTTGGTGTTAAGCGTACTATGGGCTTAGCTCAGCGTTTATATGAAGCGGGGCATATTACTTATATGCGTACCGACTCAACCAATTTGAGTAAAGACGCGGTTGAAATGTGTCGTGAATTTATTGGTAAAAATTATGGTGAAAATTATTTGCCTGAAAGTGCTAAAACTTACGGTAGTAAAGCGAATGCACAAGAGGCACATGAGGCTATCCGCCCGTCTAATGTGAAATTAGAGTCTGCCTTAATGACGGATATGGAAGCTGATTGTAAGAAGCTTTACGATCTTATCTGGCGTCAGTTTGTTGCATGTCAAATGACAGCAGCGCGTTATACCGTTTCTACCATTACTGTATCAGCCAATGGCTTTGACTTAAAAGCAAAAGGCCGAGTGATGCAGTTTGACGGTTGGACTAAAGTGCATCCGCAATTATCAAAAAATGATAATGACAAACATTTACCTGATTTAGCAATTGGTGAAGAGCTCTCGCTAATACAATTAAATCCAACGCAACACTTTACTAAGCCGCCAGCACGTTTTGGTGAAGCATCGTTAGTGAAAGAGTTAGAAAAGCGTTCAATTGGTCGCCCGTCTACTTACGCGTCTATTATTACCACCATTCAAGATCGTGGCTACGTTCGCTTAGAGAAAAAACGTTTTTATGCAGAAAAAATGGGAGAGATAGTTACTAACAGTCTTTCTGATAGCTTTGAAAACTTAATGAGCTATAACTTTACTGCAGAAATGGAACAAGAGCTGGATGAAGTTGCTGAAGGTAAAATAAATTGGAAAGATGTTTTAAACCAATTTTATAAAAACTTTACCACTCAACTTTCCTTAGCTGACAAACCTTCTGAAGATGGAGGCATGAGAGAAAACGAGCCAGTTATTACTGATATAGAATGTCCTACGTGTTCACGCAAAATGGGCATAAGAACGGCATCTACTGGTGTGTTTTTAGGTTGTTCTGGCTACGCTTTACCGCCAAAAGAACGCTGTACTACCACCATGAATTTAACCTCAGGTGAAGAAGCGGTAAGTGTACTGTCTGACGACCAAGAAACTGAAGCCTTACGAGCCATGCACCGCTGTAGTAAATGTTCCACCGCGATGGACAGCTACTTAATTGACGAAACACGTAAGCTTCATGTTTGTGGTAATAATCCTATTTGTGATGGTGTTGAAATAGAAAAAGGCACGTTTAAAATAAAAGGTTATGACGGTCCTGTACTTGAGTGTGATCGCTGTGAAGCCGATATGGAATTGAAAAACGGCCGTTTTGGTAAATACTTTGACTGTACGAATAGTGAGTGTAAAAACACCCGTAAGCTCTTAGCTAGCGGTGAAGCTGCGCCGCCAAAAGAAGATCCTGTGCAAATTCCTGAACTTGCCTGTGAAAAATCAGATGCACACTTTGTGCTGAGAGATGGCGCAGCGGGTATATTTTTAGCGGCTAACACCTTCCCTCGTTCTCGTGAAACACGTGCCCCTAAAGTGGCAGAGTTAAAACGTTTTAGAGATCGTATCTCGTCTAAGTTCTATTATTTAGCTGACGCACCTGAAAAAGATCCTGAGGGTAATTTAGCGGTTGTTCGATATAGCCGTAAGAATAAAGCACAGTATGTGATGACGGAAGTTGAAGGGAAAGCGACAGGCTGGACGGCGACTTATCAAGACGGTAAATGGGTGGAAACCATACCTGTTAAAAAAGCGGCGAAGAAGCCAGCTAAAAAAACTGCGGCTAAAAAGGCGCCTGCTAAAAAAGCTCCAGCAAAAAAAGCAGCTGCTAAAAAGGCCACCTAGCGTATTTAATTGACTTATTGAGATAGTTTTAAGCGAGTTACTATTAGATAATGCCACTTCAAATGAAGTGGCATTTTTATACTGGTTAACTGTTGACTTTAATAGCAATGTTAGCGAAACTCGGATTAATTGAATGAATTTAAATAAATAAAAATAATGTTAAACCTAAATAATTATCAGCAACTTAACCTCACACCAGTTAACAGAAATGTTAAGCGTTGGTGTTCAGTGCTTATGCTGCGGAAAATTTAATATCGTTTAACTTAGTTACCGAAATATAAAAAACCGCAGCGAACATCTGCGGTTTTTTCGTTTAACCCCGCTGTTCACTGCTCAACCTTAAATAAAAATAGCAAGGAGAATGAAAATGTCAGTGCCAACGGCATACTTAGCCGTAGTGATCATCTGGTCTACAACACCTTTAGGAATTGTTTGGAGTAGTGAAACGGTAAACCCTACACTTGCGGTATTATTACGTATGCTTATTGCACTTGTACCTGGCTGGCTAATCGTCAAATTATTTAAAATAGAATTACCGTGGCATAAACAAGCGATAAGGCTATATTGTTATTCAGGTTTTGGTATTTTTGGTGGCATGCTGTTTTCGTATTTAGCGGCGGGGTATATTTCATCGGGCTTAATGTCGTTAATTTTTGGTATTTCACCTATTTTGTCGGGCGTTTTGTCAAAGTATATTTTGTCAGATGAACCACTTTCATTGGCAAAGCGTATTGCTTTGGCTGTTGCTTTAATAGGGCTTAGCTGTGTTTGTTATGACAAAATAGCGTTAGGTGACCAAGCGTATATCGGTTTGATATGTATTTTACTCGGTGTGTTTTTCTTTAGCTTAAGTGGTGTGTTAGTTAAAAGTGTTACTGTAAAAATTAACCCGATGGCGACAACTGTGGGCTCATTAATTATCGCCATTCCACTTTTTGCTTTAACATGGTTCGTTAGTGATGGCACATTGCCTTACCAACAGTGGAGTCAGCGTTCTATATTAAGCATTATATATTTGGGGCTTATTGGTTCATTAGTGGGGTTTATTGCCTATTTTTATGTATTGCAGCGTTTGAAAGCGAGTACGGTTGCATTAATTACCATGATGACGCCAGTATTGGCACTATGGTTTGGTTTGATACTGAATAATGAGCAGATCAACCTTAACCTGATTATTGGTGCTTTATTTATTATCAGTGGTTTAGGGATATACCAGTGGGGTGAATCGCTATTTAAGCGATTAGTAGGTAGCAGCAGTTAAAACCGTATAAAAGGCTTGGATAATATGAAAGTGGAAATTAGTTTTAAACGCGCTGAATTGTCAGACAGGCCTTTTTTGTTAACCTTAAGAAAGGTGTCAATGACTGACCACTTGCTTGCCGCAGGTATTACATTAACGGATGCTCAACATTTAGTGCGTATAGATGAATTTTTTCAAGAGTCGTTTATTATTCATTATAATAAACAGCAAATTGGGTTGGTAAAGTTAGGCATATTACCAGCCAGTTTACATATACGACAATTACAAATACTACCTGAATTTCATAATGGTGGTATTGGCGGAAAAGTAATCGCACTTATTAAACAAAAGGCGATAGCACGAGGTTTGCCCATTTCGTTAAATGTTTTATTAGATAATCCAGCTAAGCGTTTATATGAGCGTGAAGGCTTTATTGTTGAAGGGCAAACAGCGCTTGAATATCAAATGCGCTGGGCAATGCAGTAAATAATAAAAGGTAGGTCGGTATTTATACCGTCAATGCAAGGAGATTGATGTGCTAAAGCACAACCTACACCATTATTTATTAGCTAATGAATTGAAACGTAATGTTGAAATTTCACTTCTTAAAATATTTTACCACGACCTTTTACTTTATTGGCATCAATACGTGTTGGGGTAATTGAACCATCAACTAAGCCTTGTGTAGCTACAGCAAGGTTTTCTATTACTTGGTGCATAGAATTTAAATCAAGACTTGCTAGGTCATCAGTGACTTTATGGTAATGCTTATCTTTATCCAACTGTGTACTACTAAAGCTATGAGCGGGTACACCCAACCGCGCTAGTGTGGCGTTGTCTGAACGGTAAAATAGTTTTTGTTCTGGGTAAGGGTCTTGATAAATTTTACCTTTTTTATCTTTTAAGTAACTATTTAATATTTCACCTAAGCTTGAGCGCTCCATACCCGTCATCCAGACTTGGCCCGGACCAAATTTAGACGGTTTACCTATCATCTCAATGTTGATCATCGCTGTTATGCTGTTAGGGTCGATTTGCTCAGAAAAGTAACGAGAGCCAAAGCCACCTATTTCTTCCGCGGTAAATGCAGCAAATATTAAGCTACGGCTATTTTTACCTTTTTTCGCGTAATGTTGCGCAAGGTTCATTACCGCAGTCGTACCAGAGGCATCGTCATCGGCACCATTATAAATAGTATCACCTTGGCCTTCATGCCCACCTAAATGATCATAATGAGCTGAAAATAAAACATTTTCGTTATCTTTGTCAGTGCCTTTTAATACGCCCACAACATTTGTTAATACTTGCTTTTTAATTGCTGATTTTGCTGAAATATCTATCGAGTTAATTGCCGTTTCATCTGTTAACACAAGAATAATGGCACCTTGATGTTCAACGCTTAACTTATTTAGGCCCCTAGCAAAATAACCTTGATAACCTTTAAACATTTTGCTGTGAGCAGTATTAATTAAAACGAGGTGTTTGCCACCTTGTTGGTTTATTTTTCCTAAGGTAGCACGCATATTGCCGTCAGCGGCAACCACGTGGGTAGTAAACTCTGTTGTCGCTTTCCAGTCGAATTGCTCAATAGTACTGGCCATGGCGACATTGTCTCTGAGTACTTTATTGCCATTTAAGGTAATATCAGCTGATACAGGTCGAATATTAACGATATTAAACGTTTGTTTATAGTCAGAGAAACCAGCTAAAGGGGTTAAACCAATCTCTTTAAAGCGGTTGCTAATGTAATTGGCGGCTTGGTCAATTTCAGCCGTAAAGTTACCACGGCCTTTTAATTCATCGCTTGCGAGGCTTGTTACATCAAAGGTCATTTGCTTGAGTGAAATGTTGTTCGCAAGGCTCATATTACTTAAGGATAATGGTAGGGCTAATGCCATTGCCATATAAGAGAGTTTTTTTGTTGTTTTCATCACGTGATTTAACTTAATTGATTACCGTTATTGTGATGCTACTATTGAAGAATTTTAAGCACATTGCAAGCAATTCAGCACAAGTTACTTGCAACTTATTGTAAAATTTTATGAGCTGTATGCTTATTGAAGTTGCTCAGTTTCAATTAATAATGAACGCTCATTATCACTTAACCATAATTGCCCATCTTGAATACTACATTGAAATTCCATTGTTCGGCTTACCCAAGTGGCGAGCTCTTGTAGTACTTGAGGATCAAACTTGAATACTGATAGGTTATTGTATTGTGCTAATTTACTTTTATGTTGGTTAAACCAAACATCATTACTACGCGCATAACAATATAAACTCACGTTTTTTGCTTTATTGCAGGCTTTTTTAATACGTTTTTCATCCGGCTGGCCAAGTTCTACCCAAAGGCCAATTTGTTCTGAATAGTCAATTTGCCAAATAACGGCTTCGTCTTCATCACTCACACCTTTACCAAAGGATAAATCAGGTTGAGCATTTAACACAAAAGCGATAACGCGCGTCATTAAGCGTAAATCAGTTTCAGAAGGGTGTTGAGCCAAGGTTAAATTAATAGTGTCGTAATAGTGGCGATCCATATCGGATAAATGAATGGTAACTTTATTGATGGTTGACTTTAACGCCATTATTTATATTACTTTTAAGGATAAAAATGGCTTATATAATAATGTGTTTAGTTATAAATTGGTACTAGAACTTTCTACAATATAGCTTTGGTGAATAGTTGAGATAACAATGATTAATTTAGGAAATTATCCTGTAAAATGCTAATGTACAATCAAATAATAGCCGTTAGGTAACTCCCATGAATATACAGTCTTTTATCCCGCCACAACGTACGTTAATGGGGCCTGGGCCTTCTGATGTTAGCCCACGCGTTTTGTCGGCATTAGCTAGGCCAACGGTAGGTCATTTAGATCCCACTTTTATTCAGATGATGGACGAAGTTAAGTCATTAATACAATATGCTTTTCAAACTAAAAACACCTACACCATGGCAATTTCGGCGCCTGGCTCTGCGGGTATGGAAGCCTGCTTGGTAAACTTGCTAACACCTGAAGACACTATTGTTGTTTGTCGAAATGGTGTTTTTGGTGCACGTATGATTGAAAATGTTAATCGTATTGGAGCAAAGGTTGTCGTTGTTGACGGCACTTGGGGCAGGGCAGTAGATCCACAAGCATTAGAAGATACGCTAAAACAAACACCGCAAGCGAAATTTGTTGCATTTGTACATGCTGAAACCTCTACTGGCGCACTTTCTGATGCCAAAGCCTTGTGTGAAATTGCACGAAAACATAACTGTTTAACCATTGTTGATGCGGTTACCTCATTAGGTGGCGTTGAATTAAAGGTGGATGAGTGGGGCATAGATGCGGTTTATGCAGGGAGTCAAAAATGTTTATCCTGTGTGCCGGGGTTATCACCCGTTAGTTTTAGTGACAAAGCAGCTAAAGTGATCAAAAACCGAACTAGCTCAGTGCAAAGTTGGTTTTTAGATCAATCATTAGTCATGGAATATTGGTCAGGAGAAGGCAAGCGTAGTTATCATCACACCGCGCCAGTTAATTCGCTATATGCACTGCATGAATCATTAGTTATGTTGCAAAACGAAGGCTTAGAAAACAGTTGGGCGCGCCATCAAGCACAACATGCAAAACTTGCCTCGGGATTACAAGCGTTAGGTATTGATTTTATTGTGCCTGAGAGTGAACGATTACCGCAGTTAAATGCAGTTCATATTCCAGAAGGTGTTGATGATGCGAAAGTGCGCCAATTTTTATTAAATGAATATAATTTAGAAATTGGTGCAGGTTTAGGGCAATTTGCAGGTAAAGCATGGCGTATCGGTTTAATGGGCTATGCCGCGCGTAATGAAAATGTATTGTTATGTTTGGCAGCGCTTAAAGAAGCATTAGCTCAGTAAGCACTGACAACAAAGCCTACCAAGAGCCCGTGTTTTCCATACTTAACCACGGCTCTTGTGGGGCTAGTGCTTTGTCTTTTTGTAATAATTCAACTGAAATACCGTCAGGCGACTTAACAAAAGCCATGTGACCACAGCGCGGTGGACGATTAATAACAACGCCAGCATCCATTAGGCTTTGGCATAGCTGATAAATATCATCAACTTCAAAGGCAACATGGCCAAAACTTCTGCCGTTGTCGTAATTTTCAGTAGAATCCCAGTTATGGGTTAATTCAATTTCAGGCTCGCCAAGTGCGGTCGCTAAGTATATTAGCGTGAATTTTCCCGCAGGCACATCGGTGCGTTTAGTTTCAATTAAACCTAGTTGATTGACATAAAAGTTCAACGATGCTTCTAAGTCGCTTACCCTAACCATAGTGTGTAAAAATTTCATTTAATCTCCTTAATCATCGACAGTGGCTATTGCTGATTTATAACATTCCGCATATAAGGAGATCTCGCTAAGCGATCACTTTTTATACGGATTGGTATTGATATGACTTATTGTGTGTTATATCGAATAAATTGCAATGACAGGTTACAGTGATTTACTATAAGGTGCTATGTAAAATCATTATTCTCTTCACTTCTACCTCAAAAAAAACTACAATTATCGCGATTTTTATTAGAGATATTTACGTTGTTACCATTATCTAAATTACTATGTACGATAACTTTTTTGGTTGCTTTTGTTGGGCAAGCAGTAGTTGGGCAAACAATAGCCGGACAAACAGCGGCTTATTCGTTTATGGTATCGCATAATGATATTTCTAATTTGCAAGCACTATCACAAGCACCCTCGCAAGTCTTTTCAACAGCACTTTCTCAAGACATAAAGCAACAAACATCGGTTAGCGCTCACCTTAACTCTACTGTTAAAGCTATTGCTAATGCAAAAGCGTCAGAAATCGCGGATAACTGTTGTGATGTTGAGTGTTGTGAGGGCGAATGTATATGCCCAGCGAATACTTGTGCTTCTGCGTTATATGTTAATATGGCTTTTCTTCAGTCAATATTCACCATGTTAAGTGAATCGACACTGGGTTTAACACAAAAACAACCACACTTTATCGCTTCATCTCTCTATCGACCGCCGATCTTTATCTCTTAAGTTTTTCATAGCCCTACTTATTATCCATAGTTGTAACTAATAAAACATTAAGTTGTTTATTTATTATGAAAGTTTGATCGCTTTTAGCATTATCTGAGGTAAAAAATGCGTTTTACATATTCTAAAGTAGCACTTGCTGTGCTGCTGATCCCTACAATATCTTTGGCAAGTGAAGATGACCATCATGAGCATAGCGAAGAAAAAATTGAAAAAATTCAAGTAACAGCGTCACGTCTTGGCCGAATAGTAACAGAGTCGGCCACTCGTACAGAAATAATCAACGGCGAAGAAATTCAAGAAAAAGCGCTAATGCGCCCGGGCAATATTTCGATGCTGGTTGCTGAAACAGGGGGCGTGCGAGTACAAAATACGTCACCAGCTTTAGGTAGCGCTAATATTCGGTTGCAAAGTTTGTACGGCCGTTATACACAGTTACTGAGTGATGGCTTACCGTTATACGGTGGACAAACCGCATCAATAGGCTTACTGCAAATTCCGCCTACAGACATTGCTAATGTTGAAATTATTAAAGGCTCAGCATCGTCACTTTATGGTGGTTCAGCTCTTGGCGGGGTAATTAATTTAATTTCTCGTACGCCAACAGATGAATTTGAAGGCGAAGTGTTAGTGAATGCAACCTCAAAAAATGGCCAAGACCTCACTGCTTATGTTGCGTCACCAATTAATGAAACGACTAGGGCGTCATTAACTACGGGCATACACAAACAAGAGCCGCAAGATTTAGATGACGACGGTTGGCTAGACATGGCTGAGTATCAACGAGCGACTATACGTCCTCGTTTTTATTGGGAAAGTGACAGTGGTGGCAACCTCTATTTTACCTTCGGGGCGATGAAAGAAGAACGTGACGGAGGAACCGAAAAAGGAGCAAACGTAGCCGATGGTAACCCATTCATACAAAGCCAAGATTCACTAAGGCTTGATAGTGGTTTTATTTTTGAACAACCGTTAGGTGACGTGCTTAACCTTAATGTACGTGGTTCCGCTATGCGTCAAGAACATGATCACGTTTATGGTTTGGTTGAAGAAAACGACACACACAACAGCTACTTACTTGAGTCAAGCGTATCTGGTTATAGTGATGCAACAGCGTGGCTTGTCGGTATGGCTTATCAAGTTGATCGTTTTGATTCAAAAGACTTTGCTGAATTTAACTATAACTTCCAAGTACCGGGGTTATTCTCGCAAGTTGACTATGAAGCGAGCGAAGCGCTGTCAATGTCACTCAGCGCCCGTGCTGATTGGCATAGTGAATATGGTACGCAACTAAGCCCGCGTATTTCAATGCTATATCACCCCGAAAACTGGAGTATTCGCGGTGCTTACGGACAAGGATTTTTTGCCCCAACCCCTTTTATTGAAGATATTGAAGACGCAGGATTATCACGTTTAGCGCAATTTGAAGATGTTGAAGAAGAACAAGCGACTACAGCATCTATCGATATGAGTTATGTTTTTGACAGTATGGAAACCAGCGTAACCTTCTTTGCATCTGACATTGACAATGTTACTGAGCTTGAAGTGATTAACCCGTTTGATAGTCAGTTAGATAAAAAAGTACGTATTGTTAATGCCTTAGGTAAAAGTGAAATTCGTGGGGCTGAGCTATTACTTCGCTATCGCTGGCATGATTTAAAATTTACGGGCAGTTATTTATACACAGATGCGAGTAAAGAAAATGGGGTAGGCATTGGCCGTAAACCTTTAGCACTTACGCCACAACACTCGGCAGGTGCGGTGATCATGTGGGAAGAGCATGGAAGTCACTTAGTTGGTTTTGAAGCGTATTATACTGGCACGCAACAGTTGGAAGGTAATCCGTACCGTGATAAAAGTGATGCATACTGGCATTTAGGCTTATTAGGGCAAATTACAGTCGGTCGCGTGAGTTATTTCATCAATGCCGAAAACCTGCTTGATGTACGCCAAACTAAAGATGAATCGTTATTGTTACCGCAACAAGATCCAAGCGGCCGTTGGACGACAAATATTTGGTCACGTAATGACGGTTTTACGGTAAATGCAGGTATTCGTATTCAGTTTGGGCATTAAGGTGTTTAAAGTATAAAGAGCTTTTAGAGGCACAATTTCAGTTAAGTGCCTCTTTAATTTTCTACAATAAAAGCGACTGATTTAGTACTTAAATGAAAAGAAATTACTCAATTTTTTAACGATTGTTATACCAACATTACTAACAATGTGAGCATTTCAACTGGCCAATAAAGTCGTGATCTAAAAGCGCTCAATATAGGATGAACAAACTATTCTGTTTTCTCTTTAAAATCACATAAATCTTCAATGATACAAGCACCACATTTGGGCTTACGCGCGGTACAGGTATAGCGGCCGTGTAAAATAAACCAGTGATGTAAGTTAAAAAACAATTCTGTTTTTCGTGGCGTATTTTTAATGATACTTTGTTCAGTTTGTTCAACGGTTTTACCTTTGGCGTAACCTGTGCGGTTAGCAAGGCGTTGAATATGAGTATCAACCGCTAAAAAGTAGTTACCTTCATTATCTTTTAGTTGGCCAAAAGCAGTATTAAGCACTACGTTAGCTGTTTTTCTGCCTACTCCGGGAAGTGCTTCTAGTGCGGCTCTGCTTTCAGGTACTTCACCGCCATGTAAATCAACCAACATTTTACACGTTTTCATGGTGTTAAGGGCTTTGGTATTATATAAACCGATGGTTTTTATATACGATTTTAGTCCATCAAGGCCAAGGTCAAGAATAGCTTGCGGCGTGTTAGCTACGGGGTAAAGCTTTGCGGTGGCTTTATTTACCCCCACGTCGGTTGCTTGTGCAGACAATAACACGGCAATAAGCAACTCAAAGGGTGATGAAAAGTCTAATTCCGTTGTTGGCGTAGGATTTTCGTCTCTTAATCGAATTAGCATTTCTAAACGGGTGTCTTTATTCATAACGATTCTTAATTTTCAAAGTTAACTCGAACACGCTCTATGCTAACGTCTTCTTTAGCAGGTTCACGTTCCTTTAAAATTTGATCTATTTTATTTTTTCCTGCAATTAAAAAGCCCATGGCAATAAAAGCGCCTGGCGGTAAAATAGCGAGTAAAAATTGGCTATTTAATTGAAAAACTTCTACTCGTAATACACTTGCCCATTGACCTAATAATAACTCAGCGCCGTCAAATAAAGTGCCTTGGCCTAATACTTCTCTTATTGCGCCTAACAGTACTAAAACAATTAAAAAACCTATCCCCATCATTAAACCGTCAAAAGTGGCTTGCTTCATTGGATTTTTAGAGGCGTAAGCTTCTGCACGACCAATAATGGCGCAGTTAGTAACAATTAAGGGTAAAAATATACCGAGTGACTCATATAAACCAAAGGTAAACGCATTCATTAACAGCTGCACACAGGTAACGAAAGCAGCAATAATTAACACGAAAATTGGAATGCGAATTTCTTTGGGGACCCAATGTCTAATGGCTGACACTGTAGCATTCGAGCAAATTAATACAAATAAGGTGGCTAACCCCAAACCCAAGGCATTTACCACAGTTGAGGTAACCGCCAGTAATGGACATAGACCTAAAAGTTGTACTATGCCAGGGTTGTTTTTCCACAAGCCTTGCCAAGCAAGTTCTTTATATTCAGTGGGTAAACTCATGATGGCTCCTGACAATTACTCTCTTGCTGGAATAATTGTTGTTGCTGATTTTTATAAAATACCACGGCTTTGTGTACCGCTTTTACTACTGCTCTTGGCGTAATTGTCGCACCTGTGAATTGATCAAACATGCCGCCATCTTTTTTGACTGCCCAACGTGTGTCTTTTTCAGTTAACACTGCTTTAGCTTTAAAAGAGTCAATCCATGGGTGCTTTCTGATCTCAACTTTATCGCCAAGGCCGGGGGTTTCTTTATGCTGTAATGTTCGTACACCGCTCACGCTACCATCGGCTTTAATTGAGACGATTAGGTGAATTTTTCCGTTGTAGCCATCAGGCGCTGTAGTGGTTATAGCGGCACCAATTGGCTGTTGATCATATTTTGCTAAGTAAGCTTTTTCACTACTGGCGCTTAACTGCGGATCGTTAATAATAATACAGTCTTGATAAATATTATTATTGTAGGTGCTCGCATCAATAATATGGGTGAGGGTAGTGGTTAGCTTCTTTTCTTCTTGTGACTTTATTTTATCTTTAGTGATCAAATAGACACTGCTAATAACGGCAGTACAGGCAACAGCAAAGAGCGCGAGTAATTTTGCATTTTTTTCAATGGCTTTACGCATTGTTTAATCCTTGCTTAGTGGCCGTATGTGCGTGGGCGAGTGTATTGGTCGATCAACGGTGCTGCCATGTTACACAGTAATACGGCAAATGCTACGCCATCAGGATAACCACCAAAATTACGAATAATACAAACGAGAACTCCTGCTAAGCAGCCGTAAACTATTCTACCTTTGACCGTTGTCGCACATGTTACAGGGTCGGTTAGAATAAAAAATGCGCCGAGCATAGTTGCACCACTAAACCAGTGAAAGAGTGTTGATGAGTTGCTGTCAGGGCTAATTAAAAATGCGATCAAAGTAAATACAAATATCGACGCTAAAAAGCTAAGTGGTGTTGGGTAAGCAATGGCTTTTTTAAATAATAAAAAGATACCACCCGCTAAAAAGGCGATATTTATCCATAACCAGCCAATGCCTAAACCTTGTTCAAATACTCGGTTATTTAAGCTTTCGCTAACGGTTAAGCCTAACTTTAAATTAGTTTTTACTGTATCAAGTGGTGTTGCCATGGTAACGCCATCAATGTGAGTACGAAGTTGCTCAACCGAATAGCCTTCTTTACTAAAGTCTGTAAAAATTACGGTTAAGGTATTAGCAAAGTCTAAATCAACCGACATCAATGACAGGGCAGGTTGCCATGAGGTCATTTGTACAGGAAAAGAAATAAGCAGCATAACATAAGCCGCCATTGCGGGGTTAAATGGGTTGTGTCCTAAGCCACCATAAAGCTGTTTTACAATCACAATCGCAAAGACTATTCCGATAACGGTTATCCACCATGGCGCAAATGCGGGTAAACTTATGCCGAGTAAAATAGCCGTTAAAATAGCACTACCATCGAAAAGCTCTAATTGAATTGGTTTTTTTCGTAACGATAAGACTATAAACTCAGCAGCTAATGCTGTCGCTATTGCCATGGTTATATGAATAATATTACCCCAGCCAAAAAAATACCACTGCGCAAAAATACCAGGGATTGTGGCATATATTACTAAGCGCATAAGTGCAGATGTTTTACTTTGCACATGATTATGAGGTGAACTTGCGATCCAAAATGCCATATTATTTTTTCGACTCTTGTTGATTTTCTACCTTGGTATTTTCATTTTTTTTGGCCTTAGCTTTTTCTTTTGCTTTAGCAACGGCGGCGGCAATACGAGCTTTTTTTTCTGATTGCGCTGTAGAGTTTGTATTGGCTGATGTTTCTTTGGTTGACTCTATCACAACGTTTTCTGCAACTTTAGGTATGTTTTTTTCTTTAGGTTGTGCACTTTTCTTCGCTTTTGCTTTTTTAATTGCGGCGGCTATTTTTTCTTTTTTAATCTCTTCAGGTGTTTTAGCTGGCGTTGTAGTTGTGTTTTGTTCTGTAAGCGCAACCTGAGAAGCTTCATTAGGAGTACGTTCTTTGGCTTGTTGATCTTTAGCTGATTTTTCAGCTAGCTTTTTCGCCTTAGCTTTGGCTACCGCAGCAGCAATTTTGTCTTTTTTACTTGTCTCAGGGCTTTTATTGGACTTTTCAGGTGCTACAGTCGTAGTTTTATTCTCTGTTTCGGTGGCGACTTTAACTTCGCTGCTACTGGCTTCGGTTTGGGTATTTTGTTTCTGAGCAGCTAATTTTTTAGCCTTCGCTCTTGCTATGGCTGCGGCAACTTGAGATTTTTTAGTATCACCGTTATTACTTTCATTTGTATTGGTATTAATCTCGGGTTGGTTAATTGTGCTATTTGCGTTACTTTGCGCTTTTTTAGCTTTTACTCGTGCAAGAGCAGCAGCAACAGCTGATTTTTCTTTATTTGCCTCAACTGTCCCTGAATTCATCCGAGCTTTTCGTGCTTCTGCTGCTTTTTTGTGTTTTTCTTCTCGGGCTAATTTTTCACGTTCTAAGCGAAGCTTTCGTGCTTCAAAACGCTGTTTCGCTTTTTCTGCTTTAATGTCGAGGAGTTTTTGCTGGCGAATTTCAGCTTTAGAGATACGATAATAGTGAACTAGCGGAATATGACTAGGGCAAACATAAGCACAAGCACCACATTCAATACAGTCAAATAGGTTTAAATCAGTTAAGGTTTGATGATCTTGTGCTTTTGAACTCCACTGCAATTCTTGTGGTAATAACTGGCTTGGGCAGGCATCTGCGCATTGGCCACAACGAATACACTCAACTTCTTTATCATTATCGGGTATTTCTGCTGCATCTGGTGCAAGAATACAGTTGGTTGTTTTAACCACAGGCACAGTAAACGATGGTAAGCTAAAGCCCATCATTGGGCCACCCATTATAATGTGATTTTTATTACCTTGATGACAACCACATTGTTTTAATAAAAATTCAACAGGAGAACCAAGTAATGCCCACACATTCTGTGGTTTAGCGACAGATTTACCTGTGACGGTAACAACACGTCGAATAAGAGGTATGTCATTTATAATGGCGTCGGCTACAGCAAAACAAGTAGCAATGTTTTGCATTACAATACCTAAGGTACTTGGTAATGTGCCGCTAGGCACTTCTTTGCCTGTGAGTACTTGGATTAATTGTTTTTCACCGCCTGTTGGATAAATAACGGGCAATACACACACTTTTATTTTATCAATTGATTGTGTTGCTTTTTTTAAGGCTTTAATCGCTTCAGGTTTGTTGTCTTCAATGCCAATTAAAATAAAAGCAGGGGCAAGTAAATGATCGAGTATTTTTATGCCATCGATAATAGCGGCACATTGTTCACGAATTAACAGATCGTCGGCAGTAATATAAGGTTCACATTCTGACGCATTAATAATTAAATAGTTAATTTGTGCGGCGGTGTTAAGCTTAACATGACTCGGGAATCCTGCTCCGCCCATACCCGATATACCTGAATTGGCTATTTTTTCAATGAGTTCTTTTTTTGACAGCGATTGATAATCAGGACAAATTTTGCGTTCTCGCCACTGTTCTTTGCCGTCAGGGCGTAAGAAAATGCATAACTCACTTAAGCCTGAAGGGTGAGCGATAATTGAATTTTCAATTGAGGTGATTATACCGCTGGTTGGAGCGTGAATAGGCACACTCATTGGGAGGCTACCCGCGGTAAGCGCTTGGCCTTTCAGTACTTTGTCACCAACGCTGACTAAAATATCACCAGGTTCACCAATATGTTGTTGGATGGGGAGCCTAAGCAATTCAGGTAACGGTAACTGACGAATCGGTTTGTCGTTGCTTAAAAACTTTTGCTGTGGCGGATGTATTCCCCCATGAAACTTCCAAAACTTTCCATGCTCAATGCGTTCAATCACTGATTCCACAATCTACTCACCTAACTTATTTGTTCTACGGGAATACTATTAAGATCCCATTGCCAATTACGCGTGTTCTCAGCGATAGGCTGCATAACAATGCAGTCTACTGGACAAGGCGCCACACATAAATCACAGCCAGTACATTCATCACTTATAATGGTGTGCATCTGTTTGGTTGTACCAATAATGGCGTCAACAGGACAGGCTTGAATACATTTAGTACAGCCAATACAGTCTTCTTCAATAATGAAGGCGACTTTGGGGGTATTGTCAGTTTCATGACTTTCATCAAGCGGTTGTACTTCAACGCCAAGTAAATCGGCTATTTTTTTAATGGTTTCGTCGCCACCGGGGGCGCATTTATTAATAGCTTCACCGTTGGCCACAGCGTCGGCATAAGGTTTACAGCCAGGGTAACCACATTGACCACATTGTGTTTGTGGCAACAAATCATCAATTTGCTCTGCTAATGGGTCACCTTCTACTTTAAACTTTACCGAGGCAAAGCCAAGCAAAGCGCCAAAAGCTAACGCCAGTAAGCCAATAATTAAAATAGCTAATAAAGCAGTCATTAAAGTTTCACCAAGCCAGTAAAGCCCATAAACGCTAATGACATTAAGCCTGCAGTGATCATAGCAATAGCAGCACCTTTAAAAGGTGTAGGAACGTCAGCATCAGCTAACTTTTCTCGCATTGCTGAAAACATAATTAATACAATTGAAAAACCAGCAGCAGCGCCAAAACCATAAACAATTGATTCGAAAAAATTATGTTGCTCATAAATGTTGAGTAAGGCAACACCAAGCACCGCGCAGTTAGTGGTAATTAAGGGTAAGAATATACCTAGTAAGCGATAAAGGTTGGCACTGGTTTTATGTACCACCATTTCAGTAAATTGTACTACCACAGCAATCACTAAAATAAACGCCATGGTCGTTAAGTATTCTAAACCTAAAGGGGCCAGAATATAACTGTTAACGATATAGCTGAGCAATGACGCTATGGTCATTACAAAAGTGGTGGCAAACGACATGCCTATCGCTGTTTCTGTTCGCGAAGAAACCCCCATAAAAGGGCACAGGCCTAAGAATTTAACGAGGACAAAGTTGTTCACTAATACTGTGCTGATAAGTAGCAGTATGTAATCGGTCATGAATTGCTGTTATTTATTTGACTATGTTGATTATTATCCGATGTTATCACCCAATAAACAACAGGTCAGCAGTAGGGTTATTACATTTTTTGTAAAAAAATCGAGACAATGTAAATGTAGATTAGGGCGTGTTGATCTTTCGAGTTTGTTTTTTCAGCGATTTGTTGGGTATTTAAACAAGGCAGAGCCTTTGTCATGTGGTTATTCCACATAAAAAGGTAATAACGCAGTAGAAATGACCAACAAACGCTGCCCAGAGGGTTCGGCTAAAAGCGCTTTACTCTTTGTTGCCTACACGATGTAGGTACTTAGCGTGAGCAGGATGCGGTAGCTGTGAGTAGTATTTGTTTAGAATGACTAGACTACACACAACTCGCCGTGATTAAAACGCTTTACTATCTTTAAAAGAGCCGAACAAAATTTAACCGCGAAAGATCAACACGCCCTACAATCGATTAACTTTATCGGTAGGTTTAAAACAGAAATAAGCCCTAGTTAATTAAATTAATTAGGGCTTAAATAATAAAGGATGCAAATGACGTATAGGCTAAATAGGCTCAGGTTTACCGAGATAAAAACCTTGGCAGCCATCAACGAAAAGTTTCTCTAACATGTATTTTTCATCTTGGGTTTCTACGCTTTCTGCTAACACAGTGATACTTAGTCGATGAGCAAGATCTACCATTAAACGTAAAAAGTATTGATTGTTTTTGTCTTCGTCAATATTACGAGTATAAGTACTGTCCATTTTAATGAAATCAGGCTTTAAATCTCTAAAGAATTTGAACGAAGTTAAGCCAACACCAAAGCGTTCAACCGTTACTCGTGCACCTAAGCGGTGAATCATTTCAATAAAACGTTTGCTGGTTTTTATATTTTGTTGCAATCCGTACTCTGTTATTTCAAAAACTAGTTTAGCGGCAACAATAGAATCTTTTAATAAACGTCGTTCTAGCCAAATTAAAAAATGCTCATCATGAATGGTTCGCGCACTTAAGTTAATACCAAAGTGGTGATCTGAAATATTCTTTTGTTTAATTTCATTAATTGCATTATCAATAATCATTTTATCAACAGCAACGATTCTATCGAGCTTTTCAGCCATGGCGATAAAAGAGACGGTTGGCAGCATTTCTTCATTTGAGTTAAGAAAACGCGCTAAAATTTCGCTGTAGACTTTGTTGTTTCTGCTGCTTGGTTTGATGTGCTGTACGAGTAATGTAACCCGTTGTCCCTCTAAAACGCTGTCTATTTCTTGTCGCCAGTTTTGATTGCCATAATTGGCACTATTACTTGCTAAAATGTCGGTGTCTTTTTGGGCGTACCAAGCATTTTTTTGCTTAGTTTGTGCAATACTGATGCCTGTATCTACAAGGGCTAATAATTCACCTAAAGGTTTGTCTTTATTAAATCCTACCAAACCAGTGTATGCGACAGAGTCTAAGTCTGAAGATTGTTGGTACTGATTAAATTGTTCAGTTAATAACTCAGTATAGCGCTCGGCCTCTTGAATGGTTATATTGGGTAGTACAGTGGCGAAATCAGAACTGTTTAATCTAAACAGTTGAGCGCCTTTAAAACGGACTATCGTGTTCTTCATAATATCGGCTACTTTACAAATATAATTATCGCCTTCATGGTAGCCATGAATTTGATTAATTGTTTGTAGCTCTGAACAGCGAGTAATAGTTAATACACCAAAGTTGATTGATTCATTCTGGCTATCAAAAAACTGAACAAATCGACTTCTGTTGTCTAATTGTGTTAAAGGTTCAACATAAGCCTCTTTCTCAAGAATGGTGGTGCCTTCAACATGTTTATCAAGTAATCCCGTTAATTCTGATAAAATAGCTTGAACATAAGGTAAGTTTATTATGGTGCTATCATCACTCTCATGATGTTGCGCTTTAGGGTTAACAATATTATTAATACTGACATTTATTTGTTTACCCACTTGAGTTGCCACTTTTTTATTGCGTTGAGTGTTTAACCAACTGGCAATAACAGCCCCAATAAAACTTGCTAAGAAAATTGCGATAATTAGCCACTGAATAAATTGTGCTTCAGTACTAATATTTAATTGAAAACTAACTGTGTATTTATTTTTGGTTGTAAGGGTTGTTGCGTCGGGAGTTAAAAGTTTTTCTAAAGCGGATAATGACTTAGTTACTGACAGTAAAGAATTTTTTTCTGCATCAGTAATTACTAATTTTTTATATTTAAAGCTGTTGTTTATGTGATTGAACAATGCTTGCTGATCTATATCAGTTAATGCGGTCATTTGAGACAATAAGGTTTTATGCTGCTGCTGTTGTTCAACAACAAGTTGTTTAGATAAGTGCACCGCAATAGCTGTCATAGTTAAACTAAATAGCAAGCCAAATATAATACTGCGGAATAACAACTGCGAATATGTATACATAGTTAACCTTGTGTCGTTGGTAGTGGTAATTTTTTGAAAAAAAATTGTTAATTTCATTTATAGCATGAAAAATGAACTTTTCCTAACTGCTTGTAATTTAAATATAGTCTAGAAATAAATGTGGTTAGTAGCCGAATGAAATAGTTTTAATTATTGTGACTGATAGTTAGTTAATATCTATATAAGATTTTGCCTTGCGTATTGGCCTACTTCACTATATAATCCGCGGCATCAAAATATAACAATATGTCACTGTAAATTTACTTGGTTCAGCCTATAAATTTATTATTGTTATCGCAAATAAAGAATTACTTCTTATTTGTTGTCGTGGGTTCAGTGAATAAAGCCCCGAATTTTGGGGTTTTTTTGTATCTGACGGTTCATCAAATACAAAAACAGTAATATCTATTATTGGGCTATAAGCCCTTTTTTTGTTTCTGGACGCTGAATTGGAGAAGTTGATTGGCTAAGTTTGAGCACAAATTAACAGATATGTTACGCCCTGCTGTAGAAGAAGTAGGCAAAGAATTATTAGGAATTGAATATGTGAGCGCAGGCAACAATTCAATCTTGAGAATATTTATTGACCATGAAAATGGCATTGATGTTGATGATTGCGCCGAAGTTAGTCGCCAAGTTGGCGCTATTTTAGACGTTGAAGACCCTATCAGCAGCGAATATAGCTTAGAAGTGTCATCACCAGGGCTTGATCGCCCATTATTTGATTTACCTCACTTTCAAGAGGTTATTGGCGAAACAATCAACGTTAAAATTTCAATGCCGTTAAATGGCCGTCGTAAGTTTAAAGGCACATTAGTAGCGATTGAAAATGACACACTAATTGTAACGGTTGACGGTGAAGATTATGAACTTATCTTTAGCAATATAGATAAAGCGAATCTTGTACCTAAATTTGCATAAAAGTTTTGAATTAAAACGAATAACGTAAGGCTAAAAAGCATGAGTAAAGAAATATTACTAGTTGTAGATGCCGTATCTAACGAAAAAGCATTACCACGTGAAAGCATATTTGAAGCAATGGAAACCGCTTTAGAAACCGCAACTAAGAAAAAATATGAAGGCGACATCACTGTAAGAGTGTGTATTGATCGCAAAACAGGTGAATTTGACACTTTTAGACGTTGGTTAGTTGTTGATGATACTGATGAACCAGTTGAATTCCCTTATTCTGAAATTGGTTTAGCGGCAGCGCAATACGACCAACCTGAAATTCAGGTAGGTGATTACACTGAAGAGCAAATTGAATCAGTTACATTTGACCGCATTACCACACAAACGGCTAAACAAGTTATCGTACAAAAAGTACGTGAAGCTGAACGTGCATTAATTGTTGACGCATATCAAGAGCAAGTAGGTGAGTTAATTACAGGTGTCGTGAAAAAAGCGAGCAGAGACAGCGTAATTTTAGACTTAGGTAATAATGCAGAAGCGATTATCTATCGTGATGACATGCTTCCTCGTGAAGTATTTCGTCCAGGTGACCGCATACGCGGTTTACTTTATGCGATTAAGCCAGAAGCGCGTGGCGCACAATTATTTGTAAGCCGTGCAAAACCTGAAATGCTTATCGAATTATTCCGTGTTGAAGTGCCAGAAATTGGCGAAGAAATGCTGGAAATTAAAGGCGCTGCTCGTGATCCCGGCTCTCGTGCTAAAATTGCTGTTAAAAGCAATGACAAACGCATTGACCCAGTTGGCGCGTGTGTGGGTATGCGTGGTTCACGTGTGCAAGCTGTTTCGGGCGAATTAGCTGGTGAACGTGTTGATATCGTTTTATATGACGACAATCCAGCACAGTTTGTTATTAACGCAATGGCACCTGCTGAAGTTGCATCAATTATTGTTGATGAAGACAAAGGCACTATGGATATTGCTGTTGAAGAAGGTAACTTAGCTATGGCCATTGGTCGTAGTGGTCAAAACGTACGTTTAGCCAGCCAACTAACAGGTTGGGAACTAAACGTAATGACAGTTGATGACATGAATGAAAAGCATCAAGCTGAAAATGACAAAGTACTGACACTTTTCACTGATAAACTTGACATAGATGAAGACTTTGCAACATTACTTGCTGATGAAGGTTTTACTTCATTAGAAGAAGTCGCTTACGTGCCTGCATCAGAGTTATTAGAAATTAACGGTATGGACGAAGATATCGTTGAAGAATTAAGAGAAAGAGCAAAAGCTGCTTTAACCACACAAGCATTAGCCAGTGAAGAAACACTAGAAAATGCAGAGCCTGCGGAAGACTTATTAAACCTTGAAGGTTTAGAGCGTCATTTAGCATTTGTATTAGCGAGTCGCGGTGTTATTACACTGGAAGACTTAGCTGAACAAGGTGTTGATGAAATAGCAGATATTGAAGAATTAGATGAAACTAAAGCTGGTGAGTTAATCATGGCTGCACGTAACATTTGTTGGTTTAACGAAGAATAATCGCCGGGAGAACATAGTAAAATGGCAGACGTAACTGTAGAAGAACTCGCCAAAGAAATTGGTGCACCGGTTGAAAGATTAGTGAGCCAATTGGCAGACATAGGGATGACGAAGTCGACTTCTGACTCTATTACACAAAAAGAAAAAGAATCGCTTTTAGATCATTTGAAAAAGCAGCATGGTGATGATACATCAGCTGAACCAAGTAAAATGACGTTAAACCGTAAGAAAAAATCAACACTAGTACTTGGCAGTGGCAGTAAAGCTAAGTCGGTACAAGTTGAAGTGCGTAAAAAGCGTACTTACGTTAAACGTAGCGAGCTTGAAGAGCAACAATTAGCTGAAGCAGAAGAGAAAGCACGTATTGAAGCCGAAGCGAAAGCAGCTGAAGAAGCAGCAGCCAAAGCCGAAGCGGAAGCGAAAGCGGCTGAAGAAGCACGCGCAAGAGCGAAAGAAGCGGCTGAAGTAAAAGCTCGCTTAGCAGAAGAAGCTAAAAATAAAGCGAAAGAAGCAGCTAAAGCCAAAGCGGTTAAAGTTGAAAAAGCGCCAGCACCTGCTGAAAGTGAAGAAGCTAAAAAATTACGTTTAGCTGCTGAAAAAGAAGCGGAAGCGAAAGCAGAAGCAGAAGCAAAAGCAGCAGCCGAAGCCGCGAAGAAGTTAGCTGAAGAAAACGAAGCCCGTTGGAAAGAGCAAGAAGCTGAGCGTAAAAAGCATGAAAATGATGTGGTTCACTTAACGTCTTCTAAATATGCGCAAGAAGCTGAAGACAAAGTTGATGCAGCAGACGAAGGTAGTCGTCGTCGCCGTAAGAAAAAATCGGCAGCAGACAACCGAGGCAACAAATTTGGTAAAGGTAAAGGCAAAAAAACCTTGTCTGCACCACAAAGTTTACAACATGGCTTCCAAAAGCCTGCTGAAACTAAGCTTCAAGAAGTGCGCATTGGTGAAACAATTTCAGTAGCAGAACTAGCCAACAAAATGTCTGTTAAAGGCGCTGAAGTGGTTAAAGTTATGTTTAAAATGGGTGCTATGGCAACCATTAACCAAGTGATTGACCAAGAAACTGCCGCTTTAGTTGCAGAAGAAATGGGCCGTGACGTAGTATTAGTGAAAGAAAATGCCTTAGAAGAAGCGGTATTATCTGACCGTGGTGCTTCTGGTGAAGCTATTACACGTGCACCTGTTGTTACTATTATGGGTCACGTTGACCACGGTAAAACATCATTACTTGATTATATTCGTGAAGCAAAAGTTGCTGCGGGTGAAGCCGGTGGAATTACACAGCACATTGGCGCATATCATGTAGAAACGGGTCATGGCATGATCACGTTCTTAGATACTCCAGGTCACGCTGCGTTTACGGCAATGCGTTCTCGTGGTGCAAAAGCAACAGATATTGTTGTTATTGTAGTAGCTGCAGATGACGGTGTAATGCCACAAACTATTGAAGCTATTCAACATGCCAAAGCGTCAGATGCACCAATTATTATAGCTGTTAATAAAATGGATAAAGAATCAGCTGACCCAGATCGTGTGAAAAGCGAATTATCGCAGCACGACGTGCTTTCAGAAGAATGGGGCGGGGATGTTCAGTTTGTTCACGTATCAGCTAAAACAGGCTTAGGCATTGACGAATTACTTGATGCGGTATTATTACAGTCTGAAGTATTAGAGTTAACAGCTGTTGTTGATAAAATGGCAAACGGTGTTGTAGTTGAGTCTAAACTTGATAAAGGCCGTGGTCCAGTAGCAACCGTACTTGTTCAAGAAGGTACGCTTAACCAAGGTGATATCGTATTATGTGGCTTAGAATATGGCCGTGTACGTGCGATGAGAGACGAACTTGGTAAAGACGTTAAAACAGCGGGTCCTTCAATTCCTGTGGAAATACTTGGTTTAAGTGGTGTACCACAATCAGGTGACGAAGCAACTGTTGTAAAAGATGAAAAGAAAGCACGTGAAGTAGCGCTTTATCGTCAAGGTAAATTCCGTGATGTTAAATTAGCACGCCAACAAAAAGCGAAACTTGAGAACATGTTCTCTAATATGGCTGAAGGCGATGTTTCTGAAGTTAATGTGGTACTTAAGTCAGACGTTCAAGGTTCACTTGAAGCGATTTCTGATTCATTAGTTAAACTTTCAACTGACGAAGTTAAAGTGAAAATTATTGGTTCAGGTGTTGGTGGAATTACCGAAACTGACGCGTCATTAGCTGCAGCCTCTAATGCCATTGTGGTTGGCTTTAACGTTCGTGCTGATGCAGCCGCGCGTAAAGTCATTGACTCTGAAAACTTAGATTTACGTTACTACAGCGTTATCTACCAATTAATTGATGAAGTTAAACAAGCGATGAGCGGTATGCTTGCGCCAGAGTTTAAACAAGAAATTATTGGTCTTGCTCAAGTTCGTGACGTGTTTAAATCACCAAAAATTGGCGCTATCGCTGGTTGTATGGTTACTGAAGGTATTATTAAGCGTTCAGCACCAATTCGTGTATTACGTGAAAACGTGGTTATTTATGAAGGTGAGCTTGAATCGCTACGTCGCTTTAAAGACGATGTTCAAGAAGTTCGTAAAGATACTGAGTGTGGTATTGGTGTTAAGAACTATAATGACGTTAGAGTTGGCGACCAAATCGAAGTATTTGAAACTGTTGAAGTACAACGTACATTATAAATAGTTTCGGCTACATCGTTCTAAAACTAAATGGGGGCTAAGCCCCCATTTTAATCCCTGTATTTATACCTTAGGTATTACTGGGATTTTTTTATTTATAGGAGTTCCCATGGCAAGAGAATTTGCTCGTACCGATAGAGTCGGTCAAGAAATTCAAAAAGAAGTGGCGATGATCATTCAACGCGAAGTAAAAGATCCTCGTTTGGGTATGGTTACGGTGTCTGCCGTTGAAATTACTCGTGACCTTGCTTATGCAAAAATATTTGTCACCTTCTTCACTTTAGAAGGACAAAATGTCGATGAGTCAATTGAGATATTAAATGAAGCTGCAGGCTTTATTCGTACTATTTTAGCTAAACGTATTAAAGCGCGAATTATGCCTGAACTAAGGTTTATTTATGACCAATCAATGGTTGAAGGTGTTCGCATGTCTACGTTAGTGGATAAAGCGGTAGCTGAAGATGAACGCCGCTCAGGGCATTCATCTGATATTAACGACGACACTAATATTGAAACCAAGGAAGACTAATTAATGGCAAAAAAAAGAAAAGGCCGCCCAATTAATGGCGTTCTATTGCTTGATAAGCCATATGAAATGTCTTCAAACAGCGCATTACAAAAAGTTAAGCGTATTTTTTTCGCTCAAAAAGCGGGACATACCGGTGCGCTTGACCCACTTGCTACAGGAATGTTGCCTATTTGTTTAGGTGAAGGAACGAAATTTTCTCAATATTTACTCGACACCGATAAAACCTATCAAGTAACGGCTAAGTTAGGTATTCGCACAACCACCAGTGACGCTGATGGTGAAGTAGTGAGCGAAAAGCCAGTGAATATTTCTGATGTTCAACTAGCAGAAGCGCTTAATAGCTTTCGTGGTACGACAAAGCAAATTCCTTCAATGTATTCTGCGCTTAAATACCAAGGGCAACCTTTATATAAATATGCGCGCGAAGGTATTGAAGTACCAAGAGAGTCTCGTGATATAACCGTCTTTAATTTAGATCTTTTACGTTTTGAAGGTGATGAAGTTGACCTCGATATTCATGTATCTAAAGGAACATACATTCGCACCATTATTGATGATTTAGGCGAATTATTAGGCTGTGGTGCACATGTCGCTCATTTACGCCGCAGCGCAGTAGGTAATTACCCGACGGCCAAAATGGTGACAATGGCACAGCTAGAAAGTTTACTTGAGCAAGCGCAAGCCGACGATATTCCACCATCAACGTTGCTTGACCCGTTATTATTGCCAATGAATACCGCCTGTGATGGTATACCCGCAGTGTATATTGATGATATGTCAGCCAATTTTTTACGCCATGGTAATCCTGTGCAGGCTGCCAATGCGCCAGCGGAAGGATTAGTACAGGTTTATGTGACAGATCAGAATAACGATAACTCACATGAATTTATTGGTGTTGGCTTTATTGATGACGATGGCTTAGTTGCACCCAAACGCATTACCGTGCTTGAGGCGTTATAATTACTTTTTGCACGAGCAAAGAAAAGAGTTGCATTGCTATGTTTTACTGGTAGTATACGCGCTCTTCATTATCTTGCTGAATTAGTGTTTGGCTTGATAATTTTTATATACCATTAGGTATTAATGTTAAACACTAAGGATTTATTATGTCTTTAAATGCTACAGAAAAAGCAGCAATTGTTGCTGAATACGCTCAAAAAGAAGGTGATACAGGTTCACCAGAAGTACAAGTTGCTTTGTTAACTACACAAATCAACCACTTACAAGGTCACTTCAAAGAGCACATCCATGATCACCACTCACGTCGTGGTTTATTACGCATGGTAAGCCAACGTCGTAAATTACTTGATTACTTAAAAGGCAAAAACGTTGAACGTTACACGTCTTTAATCGGTAAATTAGGTCTACGTCGTTAATTTCGACTTAAACATAATTTCTAAAAGGAGCCTGATGGCTCCTTTTTTGTTTTTATTTTTGAATAAATTTTTTGGTGTGTGCAAGCCAAACCCCAAAACTCACTAATAGCATTGCTAATATTAGTGTGATCCGTAAGGGCTCATTAAATATAGGGATAGCAGATAAACCCGCTAAAATAGGGACTATTGCCATCATCGAACCCATATTAGCAGCGCCAATTAATTGTACCGCTTTAACGTAAAGTAGTACCTGAATAATTGTTGCAAGAAACCCTTGATAAAAAGCTTGTATAGCGATGTCAGGCAGTAACTCAAGTGATATATTCTTAGGAAGTAATAAAAGATATATAGGTAAATAAAAACAGCATGTAATCATTGCTAAACAAACAGTTGCTTGCCAAGGGGTAATAGACCAACGATTAATAAGCGATGAAAATGTAGCCCAACAAAATGCTGCACCTGCCAATGATAAATGTCCTATAGAGAATTGCCCCGATTTTTCAAACTCTTGCCAAAAAAGTAAGAGAACACCTAAAGTAATTAACGACACACCCAGCCATTTAGTGATTTGATTTTTCTCTTTATTAAGGAAGGTGGTGATTAAAATAATCATTACAGGCATTAAACCGGGTAATAAAACGGCGGCTTGTGAGGCGGGCGTTAACTCAAAACCTTTAAAGGCAAATAGAGCATAAGATAGCCCACCAATAAGGCTAGCAATAATTAATTTGGGTTGAAAAATATTAAAACGATGCCAAAAGAACCATATTGGCAAGAGCAATAAAGAACAAGTCACATACCTAATAGCGATAATATCAAAAGAAAGTAATGGGCTAATGCCTCCAACTCTTGAGACTAATATAAAGCCAGACCAAATTAATACAGCGCCTAAGGCGGCTAAGTACCCTTTGCTTTTTATAAACTCCATCGTAAGGAACGACTCCTGCTGTTTCTATCAAGAACAAAACATTATTAAGAAATGGGATTCATGCGAATGAAATTTTAGTGTGAAAAATCATTACGACTCAGGGTATCTGTAATTAAATGTTTTTACTACCAACATTCTCAGCTTTATCGCTAGTAAAAATAAGGTTAGGTAGTATAATGTGCGTGCAAAATTTAGAACTATTTATTTTTTGCAAAACTAATCAATCCAAACTGTATAATTTTTTGTTCAACTTAGTGGGGAAATAAGCCTGCTACAAGTGAATAAATAATTGTACAGATTGGTTAACTTATATATTTAACTACCTTAATTAAAAGGGAACATCTATGTTCAATACTGTTACAAAAACATTTGAATTCGGTCAACATACCGTCACATTAGAAACAGGTGCAATTGCTCGTCAAGCAACGTGTGCTGTTATGGCTAGCATGGACGATACTTCGGTATTAGTGTCTGTTGTTGGTAAAAAAGAAGCAAAACCGGGTCAAGACTTTTTCCCATTAACGGTTAACTACCAAGAGCGTACTTACGCTGCAGGTAAAATTCCAGGTGGTTTCTTCAAGCGTGAAGGTCGTCCATCAGAAGAAGAAACATTAATTGCACGTTTAATTGACCGTCCAATTCGTCCTTTATTCCCAGAAGGGTTCACTAACGAAGTACAAGTAATTATTACGGTTGTTTCAGCTAACCCTGAAATTTCACCTGATATTATTTCATTATTAGGTACTTCTGCAGCATTAGCTATTTCAGGTATGCCTTTTAGCGGCCCAGTTGGCGCAGCACGTGTTGGTTACACTGACGGCAAATATTTACTTAACCCATTACAATCTGAATTAGCAACATCTCAGTTAGATTTAGTGGTTTCTGGTACTGATTCAGCGGTATTAATGGTTGAGTCTGAAGCAGACGTTTTATCTGAAGAAGTGATGCTTGGTGCTGTTGTTTATGGTCACGAGCAAATGCAAACGGCTATTACAGCAATTAAAGAAATGGCTGAAGAAGTTGGTAATGATAAATGGGATTGGGAAGCACCAGTTAAAAATGCTGAGCTTGTGGCTAAAATTGCTGAGCTTTCTCAAGCACAAGTAAACGAAGCATACCAAATTACTGAAAAAGCGGTTCGTTATGAAAAAATTGCTGAAATCCGTAATGCTGTAGTTGAACAGTTACTTGAAGCTGACGCTGAACTTGACGTTCAAGAAGCGAAAGACTTATTTCACGATTTAGAGAAAACAGTAGTACGTGGTCGTATCACGCAAGGTTCTCCACGTATTGATGGTCGTGATCCTGAAATGATCCGTGCATTAGACGTAATGACGGGTGTATTACCAAGAACGCATGGTTCTTCTGTATTTACACGTGGCGAAACGCAAGCCTTAGTAACGGCTACGTTAGGTACACAACGTGACGCGCAACGTCTTGACACCATTATGGGTGAAAAAACTGACAACTTTATGTTGCATTACAACTTCCCTCCATACTGTGTGGGTGAAACGGGTTTTGTTGGTTCACCAAAGCGTCGTGAAATCGGCCATGGTCGTTTAGCTAAACGCGGTATGTTAGCTGTTATGCCTTCAGCTGAAGAATTCCCGTACGCAGTACGTGTTGTTTCTGAAATTACTGAATCAAATGGTTCATCTTCAATGGCTTCAGTTTGTGGTACGTCATTAGCACTTATGGATGCTGGTGTGCCAATTAAAGCATCTGTTGCTGGTATTGCTATGGGTCTAGTGAAAGAAGGCGACGACTTTGTTGTTCTTTCTGACATTTTAGGTGATGAAGATCACTTAGGCGATATGGACTTTAAAGTAGCAGGTACTACTGAAGGTATTACTGCACTTCAAATGGATATTAAAATTGAAGGTATTACGCAAGAAATTATGCAAATTGCGTTAAACCAAGCACGCGCTGCACGTACACACATTTTAAGTGTAATGGATGAAGCTATCAGCGGCGCACGTGAAGAAATTTCTGAATTTGCTCCACGTATTCACACCATGAAAGTTGCACAAGATAAAATTCGCGACATTATTGGTAAAGGTGGCGCAACTATTCGTCAGCTTACTGAAGAAACGGGTACAACAATCGAAATTGAAGACGACGGTACGGTTAAAATTGCAGCAACTGACGGCGACCAAGCAAAAGATGCTATCGCTCGTATTATCGCATTAACGGCTGAAATCGAAGTAGGCACAATTTACACGGGTAAAGTTGTGCGTATTGTAGACTTTGGTGCGTTTGTTAACGTATTACCAGGTAAAGACGGTTTAGTACATATTTCTCAAATCTCTGAAGAACGTGTTAACGCAGTAACAGACGTACTTTCTGAAGGACAAGAAGTAACAGTTAAAGTACTAGAAGTTGACCGTCAAGGTCGCGTACGTTTAAGCATGAAAGAAGCGGCTGAAAAGCCAGCTGAAGCAGCACCGGTTGAAGGTTCTGCAGAGTAAATTGAGTTAATAGTTAGCTATTAACAATTTGTAACGAGAAGGGAGCTTAATTGCTCCCTTTTTATTACGCGCTCTGCTGCGGTGCTCGCATCTTTAAGCCGTTTAGGTATATAATTCAAAGTAAGTAAATTCAAAGGTTATAGCGTTTAGTGAAAACATTTTATCGTATAGTTATTCTTGGGCTGGTGATAGCAAATAGCGCGTGTTCTTCTTTATCACATAAAAATAATATTGTAGGTCAATTAGTTATTGCTGAACCTGTAGCGGTTAATTATAAAAGTGAAATTGCTTTAGCACGAATGACCGAAGTGATACAACGCGCTGAAATAACCGATGAACAACGCGCCCAATTATTTTATGACCGGGGGGTTATCTACGACAGTGTTGGACTTCGTTCGCTCGCACGACTCGACTTTAATCGCGCATTAAGACTAAAGCCTGACCTTGTTGACGCCTATAATTTTTTAGGTATTCATTTTACGCAATTACAAGAATACACACAGGCATATGACTCACTCGATTCAGCGATAGAGCTAAAGGTTGATCATGAATTTGCTTATTTAAACCGTGGAATTGCGCTTTATTATGGTGGTCGCCCTAATTTAGCGGTAGATGATTTGAAAGCATTTCATCAACGCAAGCTTGAAGACCCATATCGCGTGTTATGGTTATTTTTAGCCGAGCGTGAAGTTTCTGCAGAGCAAGCAATGGTTAACCTACAAGCACGTGCAAACAATATTTCCGATAACGTATGGGCAAAAAATATTGTCAACCTTTATTTAGGTAAAGAATCTCAAAGCCATTTTATGACACGTTTAACGCAAGGGGTAAAAAGTAATGAAGCGTTAAATGACCGTTTGTGCGAAGCTTATTTTTATTTAGGCAAAATTAATCAGCTTAGAGGCAATAATAGAGATGCTACTAATTTTTATAAACTTGCACTTAGTACCAATGTTTTTGAGTTTGTTGAGCATAGATACGCGAAACTTGAGCTCGATCTTTTACGTGAAAAGTTAGCTAAAAAAGCGTTATAGTGAAGCTTTATTAACACGTTTTTTGTTAAGCTATCATTATGAATACTCGATGGAAATTATCCTTTCTGGCGGTTAGTTTAATTTTCCTTGCTACCATTTCATGCTTTCATATATCAATATTACATTGGGCGATATCAAACAATGTTATTGCCGTTAATCAGCTTCGTTTTATTCCGTTAATTAACGAACAAACATTTCATCAATTTCAATACCAATATAGCCAAGATAACTCTTCTGCATGGCTTTATTCTCGTGCATTTCTCGCTAAAAAGGATGGTAAAATAGCCTATGGTTTAGCGCAATATTATCAGTCGATATCGCAAGAACGCGATGCCATATTGTGGTATCAGCAAGCGTTAACATTAGGTAATACTAATGCGCTCAAGCCACTTGCTTATCATTATTATGACAAAGGTGAGTGGGATAAGGCACTTACTTTGGCTCACAAAGAAAAAAACAAATTTTGGGCACAACAACTGATCGTTACTATTGCTGTAATTGAAGGTAAGTTATCAAAAGTCGAAGCAATTGCTGCTCAACTTGAAACGACTAAACAGGGAAAGTTATTACTTGATAACCTTCAGGGTTATCAAATTATAGCGTCTACACCTCGCGATGAAAGTCAGCTCAATGTTAATTGTTTAAGTGTTCAACTATTTGGTAGCACACTAATTGACTTAACACATGCATCAAACTTAATTGCAGCACTTGAGACTTCTGATCTTGGACAGTACTTTTGTATGCCAACACCGCGCTATATTTCAAAGCAAAAGTTGCAGTGCAAGCATCTAGCTAAGCAGCCAATAGCCTGTAATGAAGCGGTGTGGCATAAGTTAAAAAATACACCTCAAAGTCAATACCTTGGAGTGATAGTGCCTAATGGTGGTGCCAATGTTCATTCAGGTATACTCTACTTAGACCGACAAGATAACATTGATGTTTTTAAGCATGAGCTATTGCATTTTTTAGGCTTTATTGATGAATACCCTTTACCTGCAGGGCACAATTTTTGCCAACAAGTGCATGAAAAAGCCACCGCTCATAACCTTGTGACCTTTAAAGCGCTATATAAAGGAGAAAGAAAACGTATTAGAGAGAAAATATTAGCCCGTATTCCATGGCGGAATTTAATTAAACCGTCAACGCCAATCCTTAGTGGTGCTAATACTAAATGGAAGGTAGGCACACCGCTAAATTATAAAAATGACATTGGGGTTTTTGCTAGCGCTACTTGTCAAAATAGCGAATTACTGGCAGTAAAGCCTTTAAGTAGAGATACCTCGTTAACTTATTTTGAGCTGCCGTTACCTACATTGTATAAAGATTTTTTAGCTAAAAATAAGCGCAAGTATATAATGCCAAGTTTTCATTATAATGTTGCTGCCGCATTGGCAAAAGAGGGCGATAAATTTAACGCCCAGCAATGGATAATTAGCGCTGAAAAATTTAACTCGTTTTATTATGATTAAATATAGTCAATGAATTCGGTAATTCATTACTATCCTTGATGTTATCAGCTGAGTAGCTTGGCTGCTGAAATTGAGTGCTTTTTCTCACTTTCGCAATTGGCCACATACTGTCGGTATGCGAGGAGTTATTAGCTTTGTCTTTTTGACCATTTTGATGATCAGTATTCATATACCACGAAAATAATGCCATTTCTATTTCTCGTATTAAGCTTTCTATAGTTATAGTTCAATTTGTACAAAAAACCTAATAATTTTCTTTTATTCGAAAATTATTAAACTCATGTTTCATCTAAAAGGTTAGGTTATAATAGTGACATTAATATTATGATTACATGTCAACTCGATGATCTCTTTTGAAATAAATCACTTTAGAAAATATTTTCCTATTTTATCTACTAAGACAGAAAATCAGCAGCCGTTTATTTATTTTGATAATGGCGCTACCACACAAAAGCCTGAGTGTGTAATTGCAGCAGAGAATGCTTTCTATTGCCAGCATAATGCTAATGTTCATCGTGCTTCTTATCAGCTAGCCGCTCGTGCAACCTCAATGTTTGAGCAAGCAAGAACTCAAACGAAAAAGTTTATTAACGCGGCGAATGCGAAAGAAATAATTTGGACTAAAGGCTGTACTGAAAGTATTAACTTAGTTGCCCAATCGTGGGGGCGATCGCAACTTAATAAAGGTGATGTTATTGTTGTAAGCTATGCCGAACATCATGCCAATATTGTTCCTTGGCAATTAGTGGCAGAACAAACAGGGGCAACAATTAAGGTCTTGCCGTTAACTAAACAAGGCGTAATAAGCGCTAATCAATTAAGCGATATTATCTGTAATAACACAAAAATTGTTTGTGTAAGTCATATTTCGAATGTTATCGGTAAAATTAATCCGCTTAAAGATATTATAGCGAGAGCAAAAGCCGTTGGCGCAAAAATTTTAATTGATGGCGCACAAGCAATCGCTAATGTAAAAGTTGATGTGCAGGCACTAGGTTGTGATTTTTATGTTTTCTCTTCGCATAAAATGTATGGGCCTACAGGAGTCGGAGTGTTATACGGAAAAGAGCAGCTTTTAAATAGCATGCCACCTTATCAATCAGGCGGTGAAATGATTGATAAGGTGAGTTTTTCAGGTACAAGTTTTCAAGCGCTACCATTTAAATTTGAAGCAGGTACACCAAACATTGCTGGCGTTATCGCATTTTCACAAGCAATTTCTTTTATTAACAAGCACCAATTAAATTGGCAACATAGCTATAAGCAGCAATTGCTTGATTATGCATATAAGCGCTTACAACAGGTGCCTACATTAACCTTTATTACGGAGGGTAAGCCTGATATATCACTCTTTAGCTTTACGTTAGCAGATCATTATCAAGATGTTGCTAGTACATTTGATTTAGCAGGTATTGCGGTAAGAGTAGGGCGGCATTGTGCAATGCCATTATTTGAATATTTAGCGGTTCAAGGCTGTATTCGTTTATCGCTAGCGCCATATAATACTTTTGCTGAAGTTGATTTTGTCGTTGAGCAGCTAATTGCCTTAGTCAATAAAACAGAGCCTGTATCCATTTCTTTAGATCAAGATTCAGAGCGTAAGATAGATAAAAAGTTACTAAGTTCACAAATATTAATCTCCCAGTTTTCACTATTAAAAGGGTGGGATACTAAGCACCGGGAAATAATGTTACTGGGTAAAAAATTACCACGAATGCCTAAATCAATGCGTAGTGACACGTCATTAATTCAAGGTTGCGAAAGCGCGGCTTGGCTTACTTATTCAAAAGATAGCAAGGGCTGTTATTCTTTTCAAACAGACAGTGATGCAAAAATTATTCGAGGGTTACTAGCGGTTGTATTAGCCGCTTTTGATGGAAAAACAGCGGCTGAAATTATTGAGTTTAATATCCCAGAATATTTTGAAAAATTAGGTTTGCTACAGCATTTAAGCCCATCAAGAGGGAATGGGCTACTTGCTATTGTTAATAAAATAAAAATGATTGCGAATAAAGATTAATAACTCAGTTACTTTTAAGTTTTTAGCGCCTTTTTTAAATACTTTTTAATACTTGCACCAACAGCAAAAAAGGCAAAACTTGCGGTAACATGGGTAGCTGAGCCGAAGCCGTTGTTGCAATCAAGTCGTAAAGCACCTTCTTGCTGTTGTTTTGTGTGGCAAACATCGCCGTCGGCATTCGGATAAACTAATTGCTCAGTTGAGAATACTGCATCAACTGAAAATTTACGTTTTACATTACGACTAAAATTAAAATCTCGCCTTAGTTGGTTTCTTACCTTGGCTAATAAAGGGTCTTGATAGGTTTTGCTGAGATCGGCCACTTGAATTTGGCTTGGATCCGTTTGTCCACCCGCACCACCAACGGTCATAATAGCTATTTTTTGACGTTTACAATGGGCAATTAATGCAGTTTTTACATTAACTGAATCAATGGCATCAATTACATAGTCATATTGATTAGTGATTGTATTGGCTAAGTTTTCTAAAGTGATAAAATCTTCAATGCAATTAACATGGCATTCTGGGTTAATTTGTTTGATACGCTCAGCCATGACATCAACTTTACTTTCGCCAACGGTTGACGTTAACGCATGTATTTGACGATTAATATTGGTTACGCAAAGATCGTCTAAATCAATTAATGTTAATTGACCTACACCTGTTCTCGCTAAAGCTTCAGCGACCCAAGAACCCACACCGCCAATGCCTATTACGCAAAAGTGCGCTTGTTGTAGTTTCTCTACTGCACTTACGCCATACAGGCGAATAATGCCGCCAAACCTTTCTTGATAACCAGACATAATAAATTAATAATGAAAAAAATAATTAGCGCAATTATAGCAAACTGCGTTATTGCCTAACACTAAAAGATAACGGGTAAGTAGATTTATGTGCGACTTGTTGTAGTGTATTTTGATTATTTATTCACTTTAAAAATATCTTATATTTAATGCATTATTTAGCGCTGTTGATATTAAACATTAAGCAAATAAAAAAGGCCGCATAAGCGACCTTTATAATGTACTATCTAGGCGTTATTCGCCTTAAAACTATCTATCTTTTAATGGTACAAATTCACGATCAACTTCACCTACATATAACTGGCGAGGACGACCGATTTTTTGTCCTGGTTGACCAAGCATTTCATCCCAATGAGAAATCCAGCCAACAGTACGAGACATGGCAAATATTACTGTAAACATATTGGTAGGAATACCAATTGCTTTAAGAATGATCCCTGAGTAGAAGTCTACATTAGGATAAAGTTTCTTCTCAATAAAGTAAGGGTCTTCAAGTGCTACTTTTTCAAGTGCCATTGCTACATCTAACAATGGATCTTTAATACCTAACTCACTTAATACTTCATGACATGTTTCACGCATTACCGTTGCGCGAGGGTCGAAGTTTTTATAAACACGATGACCAAAGCCCATTAA
>JBMZCX010000002.1:0-83522 GCA_049613795.1 Thalassotalea sp.
CACCATTTGACGCCCTTCCGCTCTACGAGGGAAAAACTCAACTACTGTTAGTTCTTGTAAATCGTTTTTAACACGAGTCAAAAGTTCTAAACCGAGCTCTTGGTGGGCCATTTCGCGACCACGGAAGCGTAAAGTAACTTTCACTTTATCACCATCCTCTAAAAAGCGCTTCAAGCTACGTAATTTCACTTGATAATCGCCTTCATCTGTACCAGGGCGGAATTTAATTTCCTTCACCTGTATTTGTTTTTGCTTTTTGCGTTGTTCTTTTTGTTCCTTCGCTTTCTCGTAAAGGAACTTACCGTAGTCCATTACGCGACAAACAGGAGGTTTTGCCGTTGGGCTAATCTCAACAAGGTCAACACCTGCTTCATCCGCTTGGTCCATAGCTTCATTTAATGAAACTACGCCACCGGGTTCGCCGTCAAACTTAATTAAACGAACTTCATTACCAGGAATACCTGTGATTAACTCATTTAAACGATGTGCTGGCTCTGATTGCCCGCCTTTTTGACCATTTTTAATAGCCTGTTCCTCCAAAGAACTAAAATTAATAATGTCCGTTAACTAAACAACAACTTAACTACGAGAGTTAACTTCTTCGCTTAATTTAGCGATAAAGTCTTCAACCGACATTTTACCTAAATCTTCTCCACTACGTGTGCGAATAGAAATTTCGCCATTTTCCATTTCTTTGTCACCTACAACTAACAAATATGGAACACGCTTTAAAGTATGCTCGCGGATTTTAAAGCCTATTTTCTCATTTCTCAAGTCTAGTTTTGCTCTAAATCCATTTTCTTTTAGTTTTTTAACAACTTTTTCACAATATTCACCCTGTTTATCGGTAATATTCATAATTGTTGCTTGAATTGGCGATAACCATGTTGGGAATTTGCCAGTATACTCTTCAATCAAAATTCCGATAAAACGCTCAAGTGAACCTAAAATTGCACGGTGAATCATCACAGGAATATAACGTTCATTATCTTCACCAACATAAGTTGCGCCTAAACGCTCTGGTAAAGCAAAATCTAATTGCACCGTACCACATTGCCAAGCACGTCCTAAACAATCCATTAGTGTGAATTCAATTTTAGGACCATAGAAAGCCCCTTCACCCGGTAAATATTCAAATTTAATGTTAGCGTCGGTCAATGCTTGCGCAAGGCCTGCTTCAGCTTTATCCCAAATTTCATCACTACCTATACGATTTTCAGGTCGTGTTGACAATTTCACCACAATATCTTCAAAACCAAATGAACCGTATACGTCGTAGACCATTTCAATACATTTAGTTACTTCGGCTTGTACTTGTGATTCCATACAGAAAATATGGGCATCATCTTGGGTAAAGCCACGCACGCGCATTAAACCGTGTAAAGAGCCAGACGGTTCATTACGGTGACAACAACCAAATTCAGCAATACGTAATGGTAAATCACGGTACGATTTTAACCCTTGGTTAAATATTTGTACATGACCCGGGCAGTTCATTGGTTTTATCGCGTATTCACGCTTTTCAGATTCAGTGGTAAACATACCATCGGCATATTTGTCCCAGTGACCTGATTTTTCCCAAAGACTTCTGTCCATCATCATTGGTGCTTTAACTTCGTCGTAATCATACTCATGTAATTTTTCACGGACGAATTTTTCTAATTCTGTATAGATAGTCCAACCATCATTATGCCAAAACACCATGCCCGGCGCTTCTTCTTGCCAGTGAAATAAATCGAGTGTTTTACCAATTTTACGGTGATCACGTTTTTCAGCTTCTGCTAAACGAACAATATAAGCTTTTAATTGTTTTTTATCTGCCCATGCTGTGCCGTAAATACGTTGCAACATTTTGTTGTCTGAATCACCACGCCAATAAGCGCCAGCAACTTTCATTAATTTAAAGTGATGACAATGACGCATGCTTGGTACATGAGGACCACGACACATATCGATATATTCTTGGTGATGATATAACGCAGGTGTGTCTGTTTTCTCAATATTTTGATCAAGAATTTCTAATTTGTACGTTTCGCCGCGTTCAGTAAATGCGTCGTAAGCGTCTTGCCAAGAACCTGTTTTCTTAACAACTTCATAGCCGGTACGGGCTAATTCGGTCATGCGCTTTTCAAGCTTAACTAAATCGTCTTCTGTAATTGATTCTTCAAGGTCAACATCATAGTAAAAACCATTATCAATGGTTGGGCCAATCGCCATTTTAACATTCGGGTATAATTGCTTAATAGCGTGCCCTAATAAATGTGCACAAGAATGGCGAATAATTTCTAAGCCTTCGCTATCTTTACTGGTGATAAGTTGTAATGCGGCATCAGCAGTGATTAATTCACATGCGTCAACTAAATTACCATTAATACGACCAGCAATAGTCGCTTTTGCTAAACCGGGGCCAATATCTAAAGCAACATCCATTACAGATACGGCGTTATCAAAAGAACGTTGTGAACCATCAGGGAGAGTAATTACAGGCATGAATTTTCCTTTATACAGTGGTGGCACATACCAAGTGTCACATGTTATTTTACAATGAAAGCATTGGTTAAAAGCGCCATTTATAAAACGACTTAACTCACTAATTAACCAAATAATATTATGGCGAGAGAATATAGGGTAAAATAGCTAAAATTGCAATGAGCAAGATCGGCTTTATTTCATTGTTACGCCGTGTCATCAAATAAGGATTTTATCAACTCATCTATGAAAGTAATAAACGTAATCGCTGTATTGAGTTTAGCGATCACACTATTTGTTTCTTTTAATTGTGCTAGTGCGGGAAATTTTGCCGCTACGGTAGCAAACAGTTCAAATAAACTAAATAGTTCAGCTCAAGAAAATTCCCCATGGAAAACGTGGCGAAAGACAGCCTATATACAAATAAACCAACGTTCAGTCCACGCAAGCAACTTAATAGAAATTAAGGCAACGATTAGTCTTAATACAACCGCACAAAACTTTCTTCTCTTTTTGAACAATATTCAACAGCATAGTTTATGGTTTGATCGTGTAAAGCAAAGTAAGCAAGTGCTAAACAGTCAAGGTGAAACGATTTTACTCTATGAATTTAACAAATTATTATTCAGTAAAAAAAGGCAAATGGCGGTAAAGTATAAAACACAGCAACAAAGCCCTACGTCAGTGTTAATTGCCATAGAAGACCAAAGTAAACAGCTTGCCCCCTCTTTACTTTTTTCTGATGCAATAGTGATGCAAGTACATCAAGCACATTGGAAAATTACGGAGAAAACATTCAATAATATCCCCTCTACCCTAGTAACGTATCAATTTATTATCGATCCAAAAGGCAGCACACCAGCTTGGCTTGCTAATAAGTTTTTATTGAAAAGTACGTTACGCACTTTGCAAAATATCCACAATGAATTCCCTCATTAACTCAGCTTTCGATTGATAATTACTGCAACTTTTTCAGCTTACACTATAATTTAGTGCTAAAGACATTAGTTGCTAGGTATTGCTATGTGGCAAACCATTACAGATGTGATCATTAGCGAAACAGGTATCCCTTTTGAAATAAAACATAAGCAGCAAATAACAGGGGGCGATATTCATTTAAGCTATTGGATTTCAAACTATCAACAAAATTATTTCATAAAGTTAAATAGCTTAGCTCAACAAGCCAATTTTGAAGCCGAAACCTATTCACTCCAACAACTCAAAGCAAGCCGGAGTATTTATGTTCCTGAAGTAATAGCCTCAGGAAAAACCTTAGATAAAAGTTTTCTTGTGCTTGAATATTTAGCATTTGATACGCCATCAAATAAGGATTGGTATTGTTTTGGCGAAAGGCTTGCCGACATGCACAAAACAACCATTCATGGGAAATTTGGCTGGCAGCACGATAACTTTATTGGGCTAACCCCGCAACCTAATAAGTGGCAAAGTAATTGGCGCACATTTTTTGCTGAGCAACGTATTGGCTGGCAACTACAATTACTAGCAGAAAAATCGATTCGATTCGGCGATATTGAGCACTTAGTTCAGGTTTGTCACGATGCATTACTGCATCACAGTGTTAAGCCCTGTTTAGTACATGGTGATTTATGGCAAGGAAACACAGGCTTTATTTATCAAGCCCCCGTTATTTATGATCCCGCATGTTATTACGGTGACAGAGAAGTTGATTTAGCAATGACTGAACTGTTTGAACCTTTCCCTCAAGCATTTTATCAAGGCTATCAAGAAAACTACCCGTTACCACCACATTATGAACAACGAAAACTTATTTATAACCTTTACCATATTTTAAACCATGCAAACTTATTTGGAGGGGATTATATTGAGCAATCAAAAGCGATGATTGCTCGGGTGTTGTCATTACATTAGTAAACCAAGTTAACTTGAAACATCATCTTCACTAATACGGCTAGCAACTGCACCCATTTGACCTTTATACTTTGCATCATCTCGTTTGTTGTATGGGCGTAAAGCACTCGACGACATGGTTTCAAAGTTTAATGCTGCTATTTTCATTTTTGGTCTTAACGCTAACGGTAATTTTCCGCTGTTATAAAATTCTAACACTATCTGACCAGACCAGCCGGGGTCAATACGGTGGGCAGTAACATGTACCATTAAGCCTAAACGCGCAAGTGATGAGCGCCCGTCTAACCAACCGACAATATCGTCAGGTAATGTCACTGACTCATAAGTTACCGCTAATGCTAATTCACCGGGGTGTAAAAAGAAGGCTTCACCGTCAGGAATAACAATTTCGTCACTCATTACTGAGTCCATTGCTTTTTGCATTTCCTCTTTAGGGCCGCTTAAATCAATATAAGGCGCGGTATGATCTTGAAATACGCGAAACTCATTACCTAAACGAATATCAACACTAACACCTGATATCATCGAGCTGTCAGGCTTAGGAACAATCACTATTTTTTCTTGTTCAAGTAAAACTTCAATGTCTTTGTCGCATAATCTCATGATTGTTCTTCTTAATGTAATGGTGGCAAGCGCTAGTCTACTGTTTTTATCAGTATTTCACTGGTTAAAGGACTGCGTTTGTCAAATTGATGAAAAAGCCCTGAGGCTATTTTTGCCGCTATTCTACGGTATTGAAGTGCTACTTCACCAGCGCTATTTTCTAGTACGTGTGAATAACCTTGATCTGCACTTTCACAAATGCTGATATCAAGGGGTAGTTGCCCCAGTAATTGACAATTAAATTGATCTGAAATTTTAGCGCCACCGTTACGGCCAAATAAGTGACTTTTTTCGCCGCAGTTTCCGCATAAGTGATAACTCATGTTTTCAATAATGCCAAGTACGGGTACGTTAACCTCCTTAAACATGGTTAGGCCTTTAACCGCGTCATTCAAGGCAATATCTTGTGGCGTCGTAATTACAATAGCTGCCGCTACAGGCACTTGTTGCGCTAAGGTGAGTTGAATATCGCCCGTTCCTGGCGGCATATCAACAATTAAATAATCAAGCTCTGGCCAAGCTGTTTCATTTAATAATTGACCAAAAGCACGGCTTGCCATAGGACCTCGCCAAATTGTGGCGTCGTTCTCATCAGTTAAAAAGCCTATCGATATTGCCGCAATGCCGTTAGCCTCAAGCGGCTGCATTTTTTTCCCATCATTAGAAGATACACGTTGCCCAGCAAGCCCTAACATTTTAGGAATTGACGGCCCGTAAATATCAGCATCTAAAATGCCGACATTCGCGCCAGCCTCCTGTAGTGCATATGCAATATTTACCGCGGTAGTTGATTTACCCACGCCACCTTTACCTGATGACACCGCAATAATATTGGTAACACCTTCAATTTCATGCGATTTTAGCTTGGTCATTGTTACTTTGGCATCAATCAGTACTGAAATATCGTGTTGCGCTAACAATTGCTCAGCAAATATAGCGAGTTCATCTAAACACGGGAAAGGCACACTAATTGATAACACAATATCATTTTTTTTAATAACCAAAGGACCTAAGTCGGTAACGGTAGCAATGCCACTAGGAAAAATGTCACTTTTATACTGGAGATAGAATGTTTGAATAGTTTCACATTGTTCAGGTGTCGGCGATTTACTAGAAAATAATTTAGAAAACATAAGATATCGAGCTAATATTGCGAATTGCCGCCAAAAGACAACAATTATTAATGAAAAGTAATGACAAATTCTGTACCATTCCCCCCATAATTACCACCTTAATTTTTAGTCCGTGTTAGAGATTTATATGCAATCAGTAGATAAACGAAAAATCTTAGTTACCTGTGCCCTTCCTTATGCCAATGGTTCAATTCATTTGGGTCATTTATTAGAGCATATTCAAACAGATATCTGGGTACGCTTTCAGCGCATGCGCGGGCATGAAACCTATTTTGTTTGTGCTGACGATGCGCATGGCACACCTATCATGCTTAAAGCCCAAGAGCTTGGCATTACGCCTGAAGCAATGATCAATGCCGTGCGTGAAGAACACATGGCTGACTTTGCTGACTTTCATATTAGTTTTGACAACTACCATTCAACGCATACTGATGAAAACAAAGCCTTTGCTGAAGAAATTTATAATCGTTTACACGCGAAAGGTCATATAAAAACGCGTACGATTTCACAACTGTATGATCCAGAAAAAGGCATGTTTTTACCTGACCGCTTTGTAAAAGGCACCTGCCCTAAATGTAAAAGCGAAGACGAAAACGGCGATAGCTGTGATAACTGTGGCGCAACTTACTCACCAACTGAAGTTATTAACCCACGTTCAGTTGTTTCTGGCGCAACGCCCGTATTAAAAGATTCTGAGCATTATTTCTTTGACTTGCCTGCTTTTGAACAAATGTTAAAAGACTGGACCCGCAGTGGCGCTTTACAAGATGAAATGGCCAATAAATTAGCTGAATGGTTCGAACAAGGTTTAAAACAGTGGGACATTAGCCGTGACGCACCTTACTTTGGTTTTGAAATACCCAATGCGCCAGGTAAATTTTTCTATGTATGGTTAGACGCCCCTATTGGTTACATGGGCAGTTTTAAAAATTTATGTGATAAAAATCCGTCAATCGATTTTGACAGCTTTTGGAATGAGAATTCAGACGCTGAGCTTTATCACTTTATTGGTAAAGACATTATTTATTTCCATAGTTTATTTTGGCCTGCCATGCTTGAAGGCGCAGGTTACCGTAAACCTACTTCTGTATACGCCCACGGATTTGTTACCGTAAATGGCGCGAAAATGTCTAAATCTAAAGGAACTTTCATTAAAGGGCGTACTTACCTAGAACACTTAAACCCTGAGTACTTACGTTACTACTATGCCGCTAAATTAACGAGCCGTATTGACGATTTAGATTTAAACCTTGAAGACTTTGCTCAACGTGTAAATTCAGACTTAGTCGGCAAAGTGGTTAATATTGCTTCTCGTTGTGCCAGTTTTATTACTAAACGTTTCGAAGGCATGTTATCAAGCAGCGTCGACAACCAAGCATTAGCTGATGAAGTAATAAATGCAGGCGACGCCATTGCCGCGCTTTACGAATCACGTGACTTTGGCCGTGCAATGCGCGAAATAATGGCATTGGCAGATAAAGTAAACGAATATATTGCAATAAAAGAACCATGGCAGTTAGTGAAAGACGAAACCAAACAGCAAGAAGTACAAGATATTTGCTCGCTCGGCATTAACATGTTCCGCACCTTAATGATTTACTTAAAACCTGTGCTACCTGTACTAGCAGACAGCACCGCTGCCTTTTTGAATGACGAATTAGTATGGGAAGGCCATAAAACGCTTTTAACCGATCATAAAATCAATAAATTTAAAGCACTATTACAACGTGTAGATATGGATAAAATTAACGCGATGACTGATGCTTCAAAAGACAGCATGGGCAGTACTGACAGCGCAGAAAAAGAGAAAAAAGCAAAGAAAAAGCCAAAAGCAGAGAAAGTTGTTGATAACTCTGCCGCACTGGCCGACCCTTTAGCGGCAGATCCTATCTCTGAAGAAATTCAATTTGACGACTTTGCTAAAATTGATTTGCGTGTTGCCAAAATAGTAAACGCTGAACACGTTGAAAAAGCCGATAAATTATTACGCCTTGAACTAGATATTGGCGGCGAAACGCGTCAAGTATTTGCGGGTATAAAGTCAGCCTATCAACCTGAAGAGTTAATTGGTAAGCATACCGTTATGGTAGCAAACCTTGCCCCACGTAAAATGCGTTTTGGCATGTCTGAGGGTATGGTGCTTGCAGCAGGCCCCGGCGGTAAAGACTTATGGATACTAAATCCTGAAGATGGTGCTCAACCCGGTATGCGAGTTAAATAACGTAAGCTTTCAATAGAATAATTAACAAGGCAATGAATTTTCATTGCCTTTTTTATCTCAACATCACACTCGATCGCACAGTATACTTGGAGTTAAATACCACTTATGTTCATTAAAAATTTACCAACATTTGTCTTTTGCGCTATATCAACGTTAATGCTTACTAGCTGCTCACAAAACGTTTCCGTTAAGAGTAATGTTAACCCTGAAAACTTTCGTGAATACTTCTCTGCCAGCAACGTAAAAATAGTTAATGATGAATCAGCACTCGAAACACCATATAAATTGATCGGTTTAGTTGAAGGAGAGTCATGCCAAGTAAAAGCGCACCATGAATTACCTAACGAAATTGATGCCCGAACCAATGCGAGAAAAAAAGCTCATGCAATTAACGCTAATGCCGTTATTTTTACCGCCTGCACGCTAATTGAAAATAATGAAGCTAATAAACAATGTATAGCAACCAGAGTATGTTATGCAAAAGCGTTTATTACTCAACCATAACCATTTGAAACGTTAATAATGTCTGAACTATCCTCTTTTTCATTTAATGCAATTGGCACGGTAAATTCGCCTTACAAAGAAAAGTTTGCCATACCTCGCCAACCCGGTTTAGTGAGTGCTGCTCGCGGTACCATTACCTTATTAAATAATGCAAATAATCAAGAGTTAGTTCGGGGGTTAGCGCAATTTAGTCATATATGGCTGCTCTTTGTATTTCACGGCACACAAGAACAAGGTTGGAAGCCGCTCGTAAGACCTCCTAGATTAGGAGGTAATAAAAAAGTAGGCGTGTTAGCCACGCGCTCAACTTTTAGGCCTAATCCTATTGGTATGTCAGTCGTCACCTTAGACGATGTAACAGTTGAAGATAAAAATGTGACGCTTCATATTTCAGGATTAGACTTGTTAAACAACACCCCAATACTCGATATTAAGCCTTATATTCCGTATTCTGACGCAATAACAACAGCCGAGGCAGGCTTTGCTAACGAACAGCCAGAAAGTTTACTTAATGTAAGTTTTAGTGAACCAGCAGCGTTTTTTATCGCACAACAGCAGCAACATCCAGAACTTAGCACGTTTATTAGCCAAGTATTAGCGCAAGACCCTCGCCCTGCCTATAAAAAACAACAAGTTGACGATAAAACCTATGGCATATTGCTTTATCATTTTAATATTATGTGGCGTCTGAAATCAGCCAGTGAAATTGAAGTGGTTGAGATAACATCAGCTTCAGATGCATAGGTACTTAAAGGGATAACATCATTGCAAACTAAACCATTAATAGAATTTCCGTTACTCGCCGCTTTTTGGGGTGGTTCGTTCGTTTTTATGAAAATTGGTGGCGCTGAATTCGGCCCTGTACTTTTTATGGCATTACGCACGTTAATTGCCAGTTTATTTTTATACCCGTTATTAATGTGGCACAAACAAACATCCGCATTCACTGAAAACTTTATGAAAATATTTGTCGTCGGTGTTTTTAACACCGCTATTCCTTTTGTATTATTTGGCTGGGCAATACTTTATTTATCGGCAGGTATGACGTCGGTATTAAATGCCACAACACCCATGTTTGGTGCTATTGTGGCGTTTTTCTGGCTAAAAGATAAATTAAGTCTGAGTGCCGTATTTGGCTTAATAATTGGCTTTGTCGGTGTTTATTTTTTAATGTTAGATAAACTACTTATTGACGCTAATACCGTAATATTACCCACATTAGCGGTACTGTTAGCGTCACTTTGTTATGGTATTTCGGCAAATTACACTAAGCGTTATTTATCTGCAGTTAAACCCTTAGCACTTGCTGCTGGCAGCCAAATATCTGCCAGTATTATTTTAGTCCCTATTAGTTTATTTTTCCTTCCGCAAGCAATGCCAAGCGTTAATGCTTTTGCTGCGGTTACTGCACTTGGCGTTATTTGTACAGGTGTTGCTTATATCATTCTTTTCAGGCTAATTGCTGCGTTAGGTCCCGCCAAAGCTATTTCAGTGACCTATTTGATCCCTGCTTTTGGCTTACTATGGGGTAGCATCTTTTTAAGTGAAGTAATAACAACATGGATGATTGTCGGCTGCTTATTAATATTAACTGGCGTTGGCTTAACCACCGGAGTTATTAAAATAAGTGCACTTAAGTTAAGACCTTAAGAGTAAATTTGATTACGACAAGGTTATTACATAGATGCCGTATAGGGATGAAACCATCACATCAGGCTACTTAGGTCTATGCTCCAAATATAGACTGTGACTCTAGGCCTTTAAACTCTCGCTAATCAATCATTTTCATTAAGCTTGTGATCTTGTTGTGCATAAGAAAACCAAGGAAAGGCGCTCGATTGAGCAATAGCTGACTATTGGAATTGAAAGCACGTTGTCTTGGCCTATGTTAACCCGCACAAGTGGGCAATAATTTAGTGAAATTGGTATAATCAAGCCAGCGGAATAACCGCTGACTTTTGGCTAACAATGTGAAGATGCTCTTAATTATAAGGCGTTAACCACTTCTTTAACCAAATCAGGCCCTTGATAAATAAAACCAGAATAAACTTGTACTAGTGAGGCACCAGCCGCTATTTTTTCTTGAGCATCTTTACCACTGGCAATACCACCAACACCAATAATGGGAAGTTTTCCAGCTAATGCCTTAGCAAGTAATTGAATAACGAGTGTACTTTTTTCTTTAACAGGCTCGCCACTTAAACCGCCCTGCTCTTGGCCATGCTCGAGCCCTTCAACACCTTCTCGTGATAAAGTAGTATTAGTGGCAATAACACCATCTATTTCATTATCGAGTAAACACTGAGCAATAGACTCAACTTCTTCTTCATTTAAGTCTGGGGCTATTTTTACAGCTACAGGTACATATTTATCATATTGTGCAGCTAACGCTTTTTGTTCAATTTTTAATGCTGCAAGTAATTCATTTAATGCATCACCATATTGTAATGAACGTAAGCCAGGAGTGTTAGGTGAAGAGATATTCACCGTAATGTAGCTCGCAAAATTATACACTTTACGCATACAATAAATGTAATCGTCTTTGGCATTTTCATCAGGTGTATTTTTATTCTTACCTATATTTATCCCTAACACACCGCGATACTTTGCTTTACGCACTTGCTCAACAAGGTAATCAACACCTTTATTATTAAAACCCATACGATTAATTATGGCATTAGCTTGAGGCAGTCGAAAAATGCGCGGCTTTTCATTTCCCGGTTGAGGTTTTGGAGTAACAGTGCCCACTTCAATAAAGCCGAAGCCCATTGCTTCAAAAGCTCGTATGCACTCACCATTTTTATCCAAGCCAGCTGCTAAACCACAGGCATTAGGAAAGTGAATACCCATAACTTCTACAGGTTTACTACTCACTTTCTGTTTGTAGGCAAAATTAAGCGGTGTTGCTCCTGTATTTTTTAAGCTTTTAATCGTTAATTCATGGCTAACTTCAGGATCAAATTGGAAAAGAAATTTACGAATAGCAGAATAAAGCATAACACCTCAAATAAAGTCGTTAATACCAACGTTAACTGGTAAGAATAATAAAAAGAAATTTTAGATAAAAAAATCCCCGCTGATGCGGGGATTCTATCATTTATTTTGCGGGATCGCAGTTTAAACTTAACAACATTAGCTCTCGCAGTGCGACTGAAAACTTAGCAAACTCATGCGTTTGACCAATTCTAAAGTCATCTAATATATGATACCAACGCTCAAGAGGCTGCTCATTATTAACAAACCAGTCATTAAGCATTAAATCAACATCTTTACTATTTAGGTCACTACGCAAAATTACCGCAGATATCGAGCGTTGCTGCCAATCAAGCTCTTCTCTGAAAGAAGCACGAGCAAGTGCTTGCCAGTGATTTGCCACAGGTTGTTTGGTTATTTGATCTAAGAACCAGTGCAAGTCAAGTCGAGCACCAAGTTTAAAGTAAACATCAGCTACCAAATCAACGTTACGCCCGTCTTCATCGGCTAATTCAGCAATATCCATAACAGAGAACAAGCTGCTTAGCTGAGAAATTCGCTTTGCAACACCTTTTGGTACACCAGCATTGACTAAATCAGCCTCTACACGTGAAATTTGAGCAACTTCATCTTCCACCATGTAACTTGAAAGATTTTTAGCCATGTCTTTAAATGTTTTACTATAAAAAGTAATAGATTGTGCAATATCAAGTGACTTATTACGATGACGTAAGAACCAACGTGTTGCGCGACGAACCGTACGACGTAACTGAAATAACATTTCAGTTTGTACCATTGTTGATATTTTATTGTCTAAATCGCTAATTTTCTTACCAATATCTGACATTTCAAACACAGCACTTGCCATGGTATAGCAGTTAGCCACTTCGTGAACCGACGCGCCTGTTTCTTCATTCATGCGATTAACAAAGTTAAAGCCCATATCATTACCAATTTTATTGGCTAATTTGGTCGCAATAATTTCAGCTCTTAATGGGTGGCTTTGCATTTGTTCACTGTATTTTTCCTGCAATTGTTTTGGAAATGCTTCAATTAACAACTGATTATGATATGGATTGTCTGTAATCTCTGGACAAACCAAATCTTCTTTTAATACCATTTTACAATAAGCAAGTAAGGTGGATATTTCAGGTCGTGTTAAGCCTTTACCTTGTGCTAATCGTTCGGCAATTTCTTCATCACTAGGAATAAATTCTAAACCACGATCAAGCTTACCTGAACGCTCAACTTCATGGATAAATCGTGTTTGCTCTTTAAGCTGGCTTGCACCACGTAAAGCAGTAATAGAAATTGAATGTGTTTGGTGGTAACAATCTTCAATAACAATGTCACCTACTTCATCAGTCATGTCGTATAATATTTTATTACGTTGCTTAACGGTTAAATCACCACTTTGAACTAACCCATTTAACAAAATTTTGATGTTAACTTCATTATCTGAGCAGTCAACACCGCCTACGTTATCAACGGAATCAGCATTAATTCGGCCACCTTTCGCTGCATATTCAATACGGCCTAATTGAGTTAATCCTAAATTACCTCCTTCACCCACTATTTTAGCTTGCAGCTCTTCACCATTAATACGCAATGCGTCGTTAGCTCTGTCGCCAACTTCTAGGTGAGTTTCTTTACTACCTTTAACATACGTACCAATGCCGCCATTCCAAATTAAATCAACTTTCATCTTCAGTAAAGACTGCATTAATTCGTTAGGTGACATACTTTGCTTTTGCGTACCCAACATTTTTTTAATTTGTGGCGTTAATTTAATTGATTTTGCAAAACGCGAGAATAAACCACCACCTTCTGACACAAGTGATAAGTCATAATCTTCCCAAGTACAACCTGGTAAGTTAAACAAGCGCTCTCGCTCTTTATAGGTTTTAGCTGAATCTGGCGTTGGATCAATAAAAATATGCATATGGTTAAATGCGGCTTGTAAGCGAATATGCTTAGACAGCAACATACCATTACCAAACACATCTCCTGCCATATCACCTATACCTATACAGGTAAAATCAGTAGTTTGACAATCAACATCCATTTCACGGAAATGGCGTTTAACTGATTCCCATGCGCCTTTAGCAGTAATACCCATGCCTTTATGGTCATAACCTACACTTCCCCCTGAGGCAAATGCATCTCCCATCCAGAAGTTATATTCGTCAGAAATACCATTAGCAATATCTGAAAACGTTGCTGTGCCTTTATCTGCTGCAACCACTAAATAAGGGTCATCTTCGTCATGTCGAACAACATTAACTGGTGGAACAATGTCACCTTTAATAATATTGTCGGTAATATCGAGTAAACCACGAATAAAAGTGCGGTAACACTCTTTACCCGCTTCAAATATTTCGTTTCTATCACCCTTAGGTAATTGCTTACAAACAAAACCACCTTTTGCACCAACAGGAACAATAACGGTATTTTTAACTTGTTGAGCCTTCACTAAACCAAGTACTTCGGTACGGAAGTCTTCTCGGCGGTCAGACCAACGTAAGCCACCGCGAGCAACTTTACCTCCTCGTAAATGAACACCTTCAACTTGAGGTGAATAAACAAATATTTCAAACGCTGGCACAGGTTGTGGCATATCTGAAATATTTCGAGGGGTAATTTTAAATGATATATATGGTTTATATGTATTATCAGGAAACGGTTGGAAATAGTTAGTACGAATAGTCGCTTTAATCATTTCAACAAAACGTCGAATAATGCGGTCATCATCCAGATTGGCCACATTGTCTAATGATGTTTCTATATCGTCTAAAAATTTCTGAATCAGTTTAGCATTGGTTTTACGGCTAGGGTCAAAACGTGCGTAGAATAGTTTAACCAATAATTCGGCAATACTTGGATAATTGGCGAATGTATCTTCAATATAACTTTGGCTAAATGTACCACCTATTTGGCGTTCATATTTTGCAAAAGCTCTGATAATAGAAACTTCTCGACCACCTAGTTCAGCACCAAGAATTAAACGGTTAAAACCATCATCTTCTAATGTTCCACCCCATACTTTAGCAAAGGCATCTTGAAATAAGCTTTGAACTTTTTCTAAATTAAACTCTTCTTTACCTGTTAACAACATAGAAAAGTCTAAAATCCAGCACGTTTCACCTTCAGATGTGCGAATGGCAAAAGGGCTTTCGCCAATCACACGTAAGCCGAAGTTTTCTAACATTGGCAATACATCAGATAAATGTAACGGTTCACCTGAATGGAATAGCTTTAATTTGACAAAACGACTACCCGCCTCTTCTTCTTGAGGTTGATAAAACAGCATGTCTAAATTATTGTCTGGTGACAATGCTTCTAACTTTTCAATATCAACAATTGCAGAACCAGGAAGCACTTCATCTTTATAAGATTGTGGGAAACCTGTATATTTACGACTAAGTGCCTTGCCAGCTTCTTCACCTTTATGAGAGTTTAAAGCAAAAGCAAGTTTGTCGTCCCAACTGCGCGCAGCATCATTTAAATTCTTTTCTATTTCTTTCACGTTAATATCTGCTTTTGTTGTTTTAACTCGCACAATATAATGCGTTCTCGCTTGCGCTGATTCAGAAAAATAAGTCGTAAATTCAACATCTTTATCGCTACCAAAGGCTTCTTGTAATAGCTCTTGCGTTTTTATGCGAAGTTGAGTGTTATAACGTTCTCTTGGTACGTACACCATACATGAATAAAAGCGGTCAAATGTATCTCGGCGGATAAATAAGCCAGAATAATCACGCTCTTGCATTTGGTAAATACCCATGACGTTTTGCAACAATTCACTAATGCTTGTTTGCAAAATTTCATCGCGTGGGTAAGTTTCTAATATGTTAATTAATGTTTTGTATGCATGCGTGCCTGACGCAAACCCTGACGAGTCACAAACGGCTAATACTTTTGATTTGATTAAAGGTAAATCAAGCGCGCTATTGGTATAATATGCAGAGCCAAATAAACCAACAAAGCGCTCTTCACCAATAACATTTCCTTTACTGTCGAAACGCTTAACACCAATATAATCAAGATGAGCAGGACGATGAACACGTGAACGTGAGTTTGTTTTGGTTAATATCAATAAATTGTCGCCCAGCGCTAATTGACGGGCAGACTCACTTAATGAAGAAAGCAATCGCTCAGATGTACCTGAAGATTGTTTCATTAACCCTAAACTCGACTCGCCATCCGCAGCTAATGCCATATCACCCTTTAAGGTTTTAATGTTATATGAGCGATAACCTAATAATGTAAAGTTATTATTTAACAGCCACTCTAAAAAGGCTAAGCCATCATCTTTTTCACTTTTACTGCAAGGTAATTTAGCTTTTTTAGTTTCAGCGATGACTTCTTTCAAACGAGCTGTCATCGGCTGCCAATCAGTTACAGTTATAGAGATATCTCTGATCACTGTTTCTAATTCATCTTTAATTGTATCAAGCGCTGCTTCTTCACTTTGGCGGTCTATCTCAATAAAGAAAACAGTTTCAGTTGATGTTGACTTAATATTGTTGTCTGTTGCAGCAGCAAGTTGAGCAATCGTTTGTCCTTTATCTCTAACTAACTTAATTGGGCTATTTAACATTAAATGAGGAGATAGCTGTAAACGACTTAATGCAATACGAATTGAGTCAACTAAAAAAGGCATATCTTCTGCAATAATTTCAATAATAGTATGGCTAGACTTCCAACCATTTTTTGAAACCATCGGGTTAAATACTTTGATCACAGGCGTATTATCTTGATGATCATTTAATGATTTCCACAAGCTTAATGTAGCGCCATACATATCGCTATCATTACGATGTGCAAGATCAAGAGTTGATATGTTTTTATATAATAAATCTGCAAATTGCTTCACTAGTGGAGCTGTTTTTGCAGGAACTTTTTGTTCTATTAATTGTGATACATTGGACAGTATCACAGAGGGTAAACCGTCTACTAACGCCATGCCGTTTTCCTTTTTGGATAAAACGCTTGAAATAATATTGTTGTATATTTTTATATTTGTCTAAAAGAATAGACTATATTCGCGATTTTATTAAGAAATTTAGGCTATTGCGAGGATTATTTTTTATTTGATCGGGATAAGAATGTAGATTTGATAAAATAACTACGTGTTTATTCACTAGTTATAAATAGAAAATGACCAAACGGCCATTTTCTTGTTTATTTATGCAGTTATTAAATCAAAAATTATTTTAATCTATTTTTGCTTCTTCCATAAAAATGAGGCAATTGCGGGTAAAACGGTAACCGCAGCGATCATATTCACTAAAAACATAAAGGTTAATAATATGCCCATATCCACTTGGAATTTCAAATCGGAGAAAAACCATGTCGATACGCCAATAGCAAGTGTGACCCCCGTTATAAGTACCGCCGTACCGCGTTCTTTCAATGCCGCTAAGTAAGCTTGTTGTACATTATCACCTGCCGTTAATCGCTGGGTCATTGTTGATAATATATAAATGCCATAATCAACACCAATACCAACACCTAGCGCAATAACAGGCAATGTCGAGACAGTTAAGCCAATATCGAGCACGGTCATTAACCACTGTGCTAATGTTGATACAATAAACAACGGCACCACAACAGAAACAACGGCTTTAATGCTTTTAAAACTTAGCCAACATAAAACAATGACAGCGCAATAAACGTATAACATCATTGGGCCTTGAGCAGCTTCAACCGCTTCATTCGTTGCAGCCATTACACCTACAGGTCCCGAGGCAAGTTTAAACGTTACTAATTCATTATTAAATTCGTCGATAGCAAGTGTTGACGCTTCAACCACGCGATTAATTGTTTCCGCTTTATGGTCTTTCAAAAACAAAATAACAGGCATTACACTACAGTCATTATTTAATAAACCTGTAGAGCTGGGGATATTTGATAACGCTTGCGCTAATGTATATTGGTTAGGTGAAATAATACGCCACTTCAAATTACCTTCATAATAGCCCGCATTGATAATTTTCATTACAGAAGACAAGCTAACAGCTGATTGAACACCTTCAATATTTTCCATACGCCATTGAAAACTGTCCATTGTTTTAAGCACATCAGGGTTAGTACATGCATTTTCTGTGGTTTCAACGATAACCGACATATAGTCAACACTAATGGCATACCTGTCTGTAATTAAAAACGTGTCTTGATTATAGCGAGAGTGCTCATGTAAAGAAGGCGCACCCGCATGAAGCTCACCTATTTTAAGGTCTTTAGAATAATGAAAACCTAAGCCAAATAATATTGCCGCTATAACCAATACGATTGCCGCAACACTTCGCTCACTAAACGACAACATAAAGCGCCATAAAGCATGCTCTTGATCACCTTGTTGATAGCGCTTTTGTATTTTAGACTTAACTTTAATTGGCTTAACAGGCACATTAATAAAAGACACTAATACGGGTAATAATACCAAATTAGTTAAAATAATAATGCCGACACCTAACGAGGCTGCAATAGCAAGCTCACGAATAATACCAATATCAATTGATAATAAAGTAATAAAGCCAACAGTATCAGACAACAAGGCAATTCCGCCAGGTACAACAAGCGTTCTAAAAGCAAACTCTGCTGCTTTTTTAGTTTCAAACCCCGCAGCAACTTTTTTGCCAATAGTATTGATCATTTGCACACCATGGCTAACACCGATAGCAAAAACCAAAAATGGCACTAATATCGACATTGGATCTAAGCCAAAGCCTAATGCTGATAGCAAACCTAGCTGCCAAAACACTGCTATTAGCGAGCAGGTAATAGGTAAAAGCGTTAACGCAATAGATTTAGAAAAAAGGTAAACCATTATCGTCGTAATCGCTATGGCAATTAAAAAGAAGGTTACAACGCCCTTAGCACCATCAGCAATGTCACCTACCATTTTACTAAAGCCAATAATATGAACAGTAATATCCCCTTTTTCATATTCTTGTCTAATATCGTTTTCAAGTTTTGATGCTAGCGCTATGACATCAAGCTTTTCACCTGTTTCAGGGTTATTTTCCATGAGAACAGCTTTAACCATGGCACATGTGTAATTGTCGGCCACAATTCGTCCAACAATACCTGCTTTTTCAATGTTGCCTTTAACGATGGCTAAGCCTGCTTCATCGGCAACAAAGTCTGCTGGCACCACAGGGCCACCAGCAAAACCATCTTCAACAACTTCGATAAAGCGAGTACTGGGAGAGAATAGTGAATTTACTTGGGTTCGCTCGACTCCCGGAATAAAAAACAGCTGATCATGAACACCTTTTAGTGCTGTAAAGAACTCCGATGTAAAAATATCGCCATCTTGGTTACATACCGATATCAACACATTATTAGCACCACCAAAGTTTGCTCGGTGCTTTAAATATGTTTGCATGTACTCATGATTTAACGGAATGTTTTTAGTGAATGCTGCATCTAATTTAATTTGTGTCGCTTGATAACCTAAAAATACTGACATCAGTACAAATAAGCTAATCACAAATATTCGATGCCTAAACACCGTTACTTCAAGACGATTTATAATGTTATCTATAGGTCTCATTTATCGGGTAACCTGTATTACTTTAATACCAACTTCAGACGCAACTATTAATTTTTCTTTAAATATAGCGCCCGCTAATAATGCCTTTCCATCCGCTTGCGTGTTTAACGTAAAAGTTAAACCATCATCGGTGCTTTTCAGTAACGTACCACTATTACCAAGTAAATAAGTAATTTTCTCACCATCGAGTACAATATTGTTTAGTAAGGCGGTTGTTTCTGCTGGGCTATTTTTCCAGTTGTTTCCATTTGAAACACTTCTGAAAACATTACCTCTTAAGCCTACAGCTAATAAATTTCCTTGTTGGGTGCGACGAATGTCATAAAAAGAGCCCTGATATACGTCTTCTAAACGCTGCCAATTTTTACCAAAGTCATTGCTTTTAGCCATTAAGCCAAGTTCACCCACTAAATATGCGGTACGACCGTCTTGATAAAAACGATTAAAATGTGGCAAGATTCTTTCACGTTCACTTAAATAAGCCGCTTCATCTTCATTTTTTAATTCATCAAGATACTCTAGATCTTCTTGAATCAATAATGACAAATGAAACTCTTGTTGCCAAGTTACGCCACCATCAGCAGTACGAAAAAACAAACCATAAGAACCTACCGCTACACCCGACTTATTATCTCGAAAATGAACATGAAGAAATGGAATTTCTAACGCTGGATTTTGATGCTGTATTGACCACGTTAATCCCGCATCTTGGCTATGTAAGATAGTTGCATCATGTCCCACTGCCCAGCCATGCTTTGAATCGACAAACGAAATAGAGGTTAATGTAGATTGAGTTGGAGATGGCATTTGCTGCCAATTGTCACCGTCTGTAGAGCGTAAAATATGGCCTCGCTCACCAACAGCAATCAAGTATTGGTCACTTACATTTTCAATATCGAGTAAAAGTGATTGTTCCGCTAAAGGAGACATAACTGCTTCAGTTGCCAGAGGGGCGGCATAACTAATTTGTGAAAAGATGACCGTTACGATCAAAAAGAAAAGTTTTATCATCAAATTTTTTATCATTTAATACAAAGTCCTAATAAATGCACATAAAAAAGGCTGACATTAGCCAGCCATTTCATATGAATGTGACTAACTAACGGTTATCACGTTGCAATGCTCTTGATGTAAAGTTTACATCTTTAAGCTTAGCAGAAAAGTCGTACATTTTAGCTTCATTATCTAAACCTAACGCAATATAACGTTTTGATTGAAGATCATGGAAAACTTCTAATGTAGACCATTGAGTAGGTACTTCATAGTAGTTTAATCCATGTGCTACACCAACGCGATATAATTCGTCACGTTCATCATAAATGTCAGTAACAGCAATTTGCCAGCTATCTTCATCAATAAAGAACACACGTTTTTTATAAATATGACGCGTATTGTCTTTTAAGTTAGCTTCAACTACCCAAACGCGATGTTTTTCATAACGTACATGCTCAGGATTAATATGGCCCGGGCGCACAATGTCATCGTATTTAAGAGTATCACTATGTAAACGGTAATCATTATATGGAATTAATAATTCTTGTTTACCCTTTAATGTCCAGTTATAACGGTTTGGCGCACCATTAAACATATCAAAGTCATCTGTGGTTCTTAAACCATCAGCTGCTGTACCTGGGGCATCATAAGCAACCGTTGGTGCTTTTTGTGCTCGACGTATGCCTTTGTTATATAACCAAGCTTGGCGAGGTGTTTTAATTTGATCCATTGTTTCATGAACCAATAACGCCGTACCAACAAGTTTAGAAGGCTCTGTTACTTTCTGCTTAAATTTAAACAGAATATTCGACGCTTCTAATTCTTCAGAAGAAGCCCCTTCCATTCCATAAGGGATCATTAATTGGTCATCAAAACCCACGTAGGTATAACTACCAGAAGCAGTAGGAGTTACTTGGCCACCTTGGCGAACAATTTTTTGACCACGATAGCGTAAAATATGATTCCAAATAGCTTCTAAGCCATTAGCTGGGATAGGAAATGGTACGCCAATAGCAGCCTGAACAATACCATTACCTTCTTGTACCAACATAGAGCGACTAGCATTATCTATAGTGGCTTTATAAACATACTCAGGGTAAGACGCTGAACGTCTTGTCTGATAAACATTCATTTTGTACGTTTGAGGATATGTTTTAAATAATGCAAGTTGACCCGGCGTTAATAACTTTTCATATTCAGCTACATTTTCAGCAGTGATAGTAAACTTAACTTTATCATCTGGGTAAGGATCGGCATGATGTTGCCCCACTTTATAACCTTTAGGTGCTGACGTTATACCGCCAGTCCATTCAGGAATAGAGCCATCTGCATTACCCGCTTTTACCGCCCCCATAGGCGTTAGTTCACCCGATAATTTTTTTGCTTGTTCTGCATCAACTTTAGCAACACTTGCGCCGGAAAATGCTAAAGACATGGCAAATGACAATAATGTAATTTTTTTCATTGATTCTGTCCTTATAAAGAATATTTTACGTTGAAAGATACATAATCACGATCTTCCATCTTATTTGTAGTGCCTACACCGCCCCAAAAGCTGTTATAGGTAATATCTGCTGACCATTTACTTTGATAATCAAAAGTAATTCCTGCAGAGAATGACTTACGGTCTTCAACAAATAAGAAAATTGGATCTGGCGTAATACCGCTAACATCGTGTGAAAAAATAAACTTAGGTGACATGTTAATACCAGAAATAACATTAGCATAATCTAGCTTAGCCACAAATCGATAGCCCCATGCAAACTCATCAGGGAACGGGTTAGATTCAACACCACCCTGTAACCCAACTTCTAGACCTTCTTTGCCTGCAATGCCGCCATTTCTGTCGGTGCCTGGACCATTTAAACGTAGTACATCTTGATCAGGCATATCATTAATATTGATACCACCAACCTCTAGCAAGGTCGTTAATTGGCTGGCACCAAATGAAGGGCCCCAAAAACGAGTAAATGTCATTTGTGCTTGCACAGTATCACTTAAAATATAGCCTTGTGCTGTTTGCCCTGGAGCAACCACATCCATCTGCGAAACACCATCAAGATACCCACGTTCACCAAATAAAACAGAATCAGGGTGTGCTAATTGTTGAGGCATTGCAGCAAATAACAATTCAACATCATCAATTTGTAATGGCTCGTCTTGACGATAACTAACTTCACCTGACACAGCAAAATCAGCAACGGTTGTATTAAAACTTAGTGCCGTCATTTTTATATCTTCAGGGTAAGCTAATAACACTTGTGAAAAGCTACCTAGATTATGATAGTTATCTTCCGTTATTTGATTACCTGCTAAATAAGCTAAATCTGCGCCAATAGCAGCAGCTGAAAAGTTAGCCGTTTTACCTGAGAAAAATGGGCGACGACTATGGTAGTTAACATAATATAAACTAATTTCTGATTCATTGAGTTCAGGTAAGTACCAAGATAAACGTAAACCGTATTGACCACCATCTTCAGGCTCAAGTGAACTAGCATCACCTGGTGCTTTTAATGTAAGCTTAGTTGGGTAGGCTAAATAAGCAGAGCTTGCTAACCCCATTGTTGCAGGATCACCAGAGCGCATCATATCGCCAATTTGATTCATACCACTAATTACCGTGTCTAAATCTATATCAGGATTGCCCGTAAAGCCCAGTTGAATATTGTTATAGTGACCACCGTCACCCGCAAAGTCATTCGTTGAAAAGTAGCTTCCAGGTGCAGGTAAAATAGTTCTTTCCCACTGATATTGATAGAACATTTCAACATTGAAGTTTTCAGTCACACCTAAAGAGGCCCAAACAGCACCAAAAGGAATAAAAGCTTCGGTTAATTCAGAACCAGGCGCTTTTAAACGAGCAATATCAATTGGGTTAATTTCGCTAATACCATGAGAAATTAACGTGCTTTCACCCCAACCAATAACTTGTTGACCAATACGTACAGAGAATGGCATTTCACCTAAATCGAAATCACCGTAGAAATAAGCATCAAGTAAACGAATATCACGACAAAGTTGCTCTTTCGCTTTGTCATCACGACACGGGTCATTTACTTGCCCAGAAACAGGATTACTCCATGCTCGATCACCGTCCATCATTTCAAAATCGTAAAAATACATACCACGTAAAAATACGCCAACATTGTCTTTACGAATATCTAACTCGTGTGTTCCTTTAAAAAGGCGTGAAAAACTTTCGCCAGCATCGTAATTTAAATTACCTAAATCACCATTGTTAGAATAACTACCTTGGCCTTGCCAAATAACATCGCTTGCAGGGTTAGCATTTAACGCCGCATGGTATTGAGAAAAGTCAAAACCGTTATTGATATTATTAGAAATACCAACATTGTCTTCCCAATTTCTATTTTCCGTACGATAACTAGCACCTACTGAAAATGTAGAGCTAAAACTAATATCAAAATCACCTAATTGAAAATTAGACGCGGCAGCTGAACCTATTTGTGAAAGTAGGATCGCGGTAGTTACACTTACCGCTAGCGGTTTTTTAATAAACCTAGCTATTGAACTTTGTCTCATTATGTTCTCCCCAGACCTGAAACAGTTTTTCATTTTATAATTCTATTAATCCACTATAGTGGTATAAAACAATAATTGCATCATTTTGACAGAGGCGCAAGCACTAATCTGACCAGATAAGATGCTTATTTATAAGGTTTTCAATTAGAACTCACCTGTAGGCCGCAAGCACGTTTAAAACGCTTGTTTTAAATTTATGAGAATTTAGTTTTATTTATAAGTAAACAGAATAGATATCGCGTTGTTTAAATAGCAAAGCTGGCCAAATTAACACAAAACAATGGTCTGACCAGCGTTTAAAGCATAAGCTCTAATATTAGATTCGACTAAGTGAAATAAATTTATTATTTACAGTTTCTAAACAAAATCGTCCTTTAACACCTGTAGCCGTAAGATGTTTTCTTAGATGCATGGCTGGAAATTGAACTCTAACGCCCTGCTCTGTGTGTACAACTACCGCTAAAATATTACCATGGTAATAAGGTAAAAATTCATCAGTAGTCATGCTTATCGAAAAATAATGTTTCATGGAAAGCTAACTTAAGGCTGCATCTAGTTTTTCTTTTAGATCTTTAGATAGCGTAGGAAGCGCTGAAATACGCAAAAGCTCGCCTTTCATCAAACCTTGTCTGTATTGATCAAAGTCTTTAAATTGAATAAGTACTGTGATCAACCTTGACGCTACTTGAGGATTAATATCATTTAATAAACAAATTTGATCCGCCAAAAATTGATACCCTCTGCCACTTTCACAATGGAAATGACGAGCATTACTATGGCAAAACACACCAATAAGTGAGCGTGCTCGATTTGGGTTTTTCAAACTAAATTGTGAATGTGCTAATAACTGAGCTAAACGTTCAAAAGTATCGTCGCCATTGTAACAAGCTTGCAGACTAAACCATTTATCCATCACTAATGGCGTTTCTGACCAATGTTGTTCAAAGGTAGTCATCATAGCGTCAAACTCAGCACAACGATTAACCGCTGCATTTGATAACGAAGCTAAGCTGTCAGTCATATTGTCTGAATTTTTATATTGTTCTGTAAGTAGCTCATGATAGTTATTCATTGTAGTTAAATACGACAGCAACACATTTTTCAACGCCCTTTCACCAAGAGTCAACCCTTCACTTTTCATCGAATTAGCCACTAACAAATGATATTTCGCTGAAAACTCTGGTGCTAATCCCTGCGCAATAAATGCTTTTAACTTATCAAGTGCATTAACGAGTTTGATAGGGTTTACAGGCTTAAATTGCTCTACTAATTCATTAAAACTGGGTAAAGTAAATTGCTCTGCAATTAGTGCAGGATCGCTATTATTACTTAACTGAACTTTGAAAATGCTTACTAACTCTGCTGGTAATTGATAATCGCTATTTTTAACCAGCTCCGCTAACGTATTAGTTAATAGCTTTTGACCAGCATCCCAACGTAAAAATTCATCGTCTGCTTGTGTCATAATATGCGTAAGCTCAGCATTACTTTGCTTAAAATTAACTTTAACCGGTGCAGAAAAGTTGGCTAAAAAGCCTAACGTTGGCTTAGTTTCATAGCCTGAAAAAGACCATTCATTCTCATTTGTTGTTAATGCTAATAAATGACTTTTACTTTCACCATTTTCAATAAGCTCAATGGCAATAGGGATATGTAAAGCACTTTTACTTGGCTGCTCCTTCGTTGGCGGCGTTGCTTGACTAATAGTTAAGCTATATTCACCAGAACTTGCATTATACGCTTCATTCACTGTTAATACTGGAGTGCCTGATTGGCTATACCAACGTTGAAACAATGATAGATCAATATTTGCCGCATCTGCCATTGCAGTAATAAAGTCGTCACAAGTTACCGCTTGACCATCGAATCGTTCAAAGTAAAGATCAATCCCTTTTCTAAACGTTTCTTGCCCCATTAAGGTATGCAGCATTCGAATAACTTCAGCCCCTTTTTCATACACAGTTAGGGTATAAAAGTTATTCATCTCTAATACTTTTTCTGGACGAATAGGATGCGCCATTGGTCCTGCATCTTCTGCAAATTGTTGTGCCCGCATAACCCGTACATTTTGAATACGAGTAACCGCGGCTGAGTGCATGTCAGCACTAAATTGTTGATCACGAAATACGGTTAAGCCTTCTTTAAGGCTAAGTTGAAACCAGTCTCGACAGGTAACGCGGTTTCCTGTCCAGTTATGAAAATACTCATGGGCAATAACGGCTTCAACGTTAAAATAATCGGTATCGGTAGCAGTTTCCTTATCGGCTAAAACAAATTTGCTATTAAAAACGTTTAAGCCTTTATTTTCCATCGCGCCCATGTTGAAAAAATCAACGGCAACAATCATGTAAATATCAAGATCATATTCTAGGCCAAAAGTATTTTCATCCCAACGCATCGAGTGCTTTAAAGATGCCATCGCATGATGGGCTTTCTCTTTATTACCTTTATCGACAAAAATTTCTAAGCAAACGTTTCGACCCGATGCAGTAACATAATGATCTTGAAGTAAGTCAAAGTCACCTGCCACTAAAGCAAATAAATAACACGGTTTAGGGAATGGGTCTTGCCATGTAACAAAGTGTTTATTGCTACTTAACTCACCACTCGCTACTTTATTGCCATTAGACAGCAAGTATGGAAATTGAGTTTTATCAGCGATCACTTTAGTGGTAAATTTAGCCATTACATCTGGACGATCTAAATAATAAGTGATCCGCCTAAAACCTTCCGCCTCACATTGCGTACAGAATGCCCCTCCTGACTTAAACAAACCTTCTAAAGAGGTATTATTAAGTGGATCAATTTCAGTAATAATGGTTAATGAACACTGCTCATCAGCAATTGCTAGCGTTAAACTCTCATCATCAATACTATAACTTTCAGGTGAAAGTGCTTTCCCGTTATAAAACACATCAACTAATTTAATATGTTCGCCATTGAGAATTAATTGGCTAGCATTGTTGTCATTTTTCGTTATTGATAAAACAGAAGTGACTAGCGTTTTAGTATCGTCAAGCTCAAAGGTAAGGTCAACAGTATCAATAGAGAATTCGCTTGGACGGTAATCTTTTAAGTAGCGGGCGGTAAATGCAGACATTCGGCTAACCTTTCAAATGGAAATAATGGTAAAAAGCCTGATATATGATCACTTTAGTAATAGGTACTAAAGGCTATAACAGGCTTTGGTAATAATTTTTACAATGAGTAGTGCAAACTGAATTTCATAACTCATTTTCTTAATAAAGTAAGGCTATTCAGTAATTTTTTTAATTTTAAAGCCCACATAACCATAAACAATAGCTAATATTGGGTTAATTAAATTAAAGAAACAATAATAAATATATTCATATGAGGTTAATGCTAACGCACCAAACATAAAGGCACCACAGGTATTCCATGGTATTAGCGGAGAGGTAATAGTGCCTGAATCTTCTAAGGTACGACTTAACACCGTAGGATGAAGCTTACGGCGAGCATACTCTTCTTTATACATTCTACCCGGCATAACAATCGCCATGTATTGATCAGCAGTAATTAAGTTAGTGCCAATACAGGTAGCAATAGTACTTGCGATTAAGCTGCCCGTTGATTTTGCCGCAGCAAGAATAGACTCAACAAACTTTTTAAGCATACCTAAATGTTCTAATACAGCACCAAAACTTAATGCACACATAACTAACCAAATAGTATTAAGCATGCTAGACATACCACCGCGGCTCAGTAATTCATCTATTTCACTGTTTCCCGTTTTTACCACAACACCATCAAAAAATGCAGACCAGATCACCATTAAAGACGCCTTTGCACCTTCAACACCTTCAGCAGCCATCGATGAAATTAATTCTTGCTGAAAAATAGCTGCCCAAATGCCACCGATAATAGCGCCTATCGCAACGGCAGGAAATGCAGGCACTTTTTTATAGGCTAATCCTAATAAAATAACCAATGGGATCAAATTCAATATATTGATTTCATAGGTCGCTTCAAGGGTATTAATTAACGTATCAATACTTTCAGTGTTAACTGGCGCATTAGTTGAGTGGCTAAAACCAATAATTAAGAATAAAACCAGCGCAATTGAGATTGATGGAATGGTCGTCCATAACATGTAGCGAATATGCTCAAATAACTCACTGCCCGCTACAGCAGGCGCTAAATTAGTTGTTTCAGATAGAGGGGAGAGTTTATCGCCAAAATAAGCGCCTGATATAACCGCCCCTGCAGTTACCGCCGTTGAAAGCTCAAAACCTGTAGCAATACCTATAAACGCCACACCAACTGTCGCTGCTGTTGTCCAAGAGCTACCAATACTCATCGCAACAATACCGCACACAATACAGGCAGCCGCATAAAACCAGCTTGGATCAATAATTTTTAAACCAAAATAAACCATGGTTGGCACAGTACCACTTAATAACCAAGTACCAATTAAGGAACCGACGGCAAGTAAAATAAGTATTGCGCCTAACGAGATTGAAATACCATGAACAATCGCTTTTTCAATTGATGCCCAATTATGGCCGTTTTTCAAACCAATAATAACCGCGATACCCATTGCCAATAATAGTGCTATTTGATTAGGGCCAAAGGAAGAATTGTCGCCGAAATAGATAACGGCTGTCGCCAACATAATAACCAGTGCAATTACAGGGATAAATGCATCGATAAAACTAGGCGATTTAATTTGGGTCTGTTCTGACATAGAAAGAGTTACCTTAGGGTTTAATTATTTTTTTATTTTTGTTTATTATTATTGTGTGAGAATTTCATAACATGCCTTTTGTTGCTTACTGTTGCAAGCTTTTTTCTTTGCTACATTAATGGCAGATACTATCACTTATAAATATTTATTCAGTATTTTTGAATGAAATTTCTTTTCTTCAGTAATCTCTCATTATTTAATTTAGCTTAACATAAGAAAAAACCGCCAATTAATGGCGGTTTCATCATATTTATAGCAACTAAAGCTTATTTTTTTGCTAATTTTCCCATTGAAACAAAGTCAAAGGTAATACGAGCTGTTTCATCTAAAAACGGGTCTAATTCTTCTAACTCTTCAGGTAAGTCGTCTAACGATTCAACCTTTGCCTTATTCATCGCGACCAGTCTTTCATTAGCACGCAATAATAATTTTGCTTTACGCTCTTCTTTCTTCGCTTTACGTTTAGCTAAATTTAACGAAATTGTTTTGTCTTCTTTATTAACTTTGTATTCTTCAATATCACTTAGTAAATAATTAAACTCACGATTAGTTTTAATACGTTCTTGATAGTGCGAGGTTAAATACGCAATACTTGAGTTCATATTTTCAAGTTTATTATAATTTGCTTGAGGAATTTGATCCCATGGCAAAGCATTTTTCTCTTTGCTTTCGCCCCACTCTTCAGGGTCAATCGCCGTAGGAAAAGCAATATCAGGCAATACACCACGATGCTGTGTACTACCACCATTTATACGATAAAATTTAGCAATAGTGTATTGAATACTTCCAAATGGTTTTTCATAAAGATCATAAACACGCCCTAATGGACGATGTTGTTGCACAGTACCTTTACCGAAGGTATGCTCACCAACAATAATCCCTCGACCATAGTCTTGAATGGCTGCAGAAAATATTTCAGAAGCTGATGCACTGTAGCGGTCAACCATTACTGTAAGCGGGCCATCGTAATAGCTAATTCCGTCTTTATCACGTTGCACTGCAATACGATTAGCACCGTCCCTTACTTGAACGACAGGACCTTTATCAATAAATAAGCCCGTTAACAATGTTGATTCAGGTAGCGAGCCACCACCATTGCCACGTAAATCGATAATAATACCTTCAACATTTTCAAGTTTTAGCTTATCAATTTCTTTTTTAACATCGCGTGATAAATTATTGTAAAAACTAGGAATAGTGATAACACCCAGTTTTTTACTATTATCATCGCCTGCTTTTTCATAATAAACTTCTGATTTAGCCGCGCGGTCTTCTAAAATAATTTTGTCGCGAATAATTGAGACAACTTTGATACTGTCATCATCGCTTTCGGCATCACCTTGAACTTGCAACCTAACTTTGCTGCCTTTAGGTCCTTTAATCAGATCAACCACGTCATCTAAACGCCAACCTACCACATCAACAAATTCTTTTTTGTCTTGTGAAACTCCCACAATGCGATCTTTAGGTTTTAATTGCTTAGATTTATCGGCTGGCCCACCTTTAACAACGCTTTGAATAACGGTAAAGTCTTCTTCTGCACGTAATACCGCTCCAATACCTTCTAAAGATAAATTCATATCCATTTGAAAGCGTTCTGCATTTCGAGGTGACAAATAAGAAGTGTGCGGTTCAACTACGCGTGAAAAGCTATTCATTACAATTTGAAATACGTCTTCACTTTCACTTTGTTTTAAACGCTTAATGGCATAATTATAGCGCTTGGTTAATATTTCTTTAACCTTGGGCCACTCTTTTCCTGCTAATGTTAAATTTAATGCGTCGTACTTTACGCGTGAACGCCATAACACATTTAATTCATCAACAGTAGTTGGCCATTGTGCCTCTTCACGGTCAAACGAATAAGCTTCATCAACAGTAAAGTCAAAAGGCTTATCGAGTAAGGTTATTGCGTATTGGTAACGCTCCATACGGCGTTGCATATTTAAATTGAAAATTTCGTAGGCAATATCTAACTTGCCACGAGAAACCACTTTATCGAACTCAAGTCGATACTTTTTCAATGATTCAACATCAGAAGCAAGAAAAATGTTACGACTAAAATCAAGTTGCTCAATATAGCGATCAAATATTTGTGCGGATAAGGCATCATCAATTTTAACTGACTTATAATGAGCTCTTTCAAATTGCTTACTAATACGTTTACTGGACTGGGCATGCTGGCTTTCAGGCGATAAAATAGGTAACGTCGTTTCTTCAGCGCCTTTAGATAAGGCAAAAAGGTTTGCACTTGCTAATGACAATGAGACTGCTACAGCGATACGACAAATTTTTTGCATGCCTTTTACTCCAATTTATTCAGTAAAAATGTTCTTTGCTTGTGTTTTAACAACCATACCAGAGTTCAATTGAACACTAACATCTTTACCAGCCACTTCAGTAATAACAGCGTCTAAAGGTGAATTACCTAACTGTACCTTAACTTTACTACCTACTTTTAACGCACTATCATCAATCGGCTTCAATTTAACAGCCGCTTTTGCAGGTGCCTGCTTTTTCGCTTTTACTGCGTTAAATTTAGCGTTGTCTTTTGCTGGTTTTTTGGCTGCTTTTTCACTCGCACTTTTATCTTTGTTATTACCTTTATAAGGCTTTTTAGCAGGTTTGTCTTTATTGATTTTGTTACCAAATTTTTCTTGGCTTTCTTTCAATGTTTTACTTGCATAATCAGCTTGTTCTTGATCAATTTCAGCAACTTCGCTACCAGTAATGTCAATTCTAAACGCACCTTTTTTAATAGACTTCAGGTAACGCCAGCTACTAGTATAATGTCTTAACGCTTGACGTAAACGTGTTTTACTAACCGTTTCATCATCTGCAAGCTGTTCAGCTAACTCTTGAAATATACCTACTTTTAAAGGCTTTACCTGCCCTTCTAGTGAAAAACATCCAGGGAATTTTTCAGCTAAATAAGCAATAATCTCTTTAGTGCTAGTGCGTTTTTTTTCAGTGTCTGCTTTTACTTCTGTTGTAACAGTTTCAATTTCTGCAGCAACTTCATTTTGTGTTTTAGATTCCATAATACTACTTTCTATTTCTTAATCGGTAAGGTATTGATCACGGTTAGACAACAAATGTTGGCACCAGTCACTAATATCTTCACTTTCTAATTCAGGCAAAGCTTCTTGCCCAATCCAATGTTCCCACACCAACTCTAATAATTGAGTTAATTCTTCGGGTGCAATATCTTCTTCGGCATAGTCATAAAGTGTGTGATAAATTTCATTTATTTTTTCACACGCAAGTTCTTCATTTCCATCCCAATCACCAACAACTTCTTCAGACACTAAATAATCATGAATAACAATAAACTCTTTCATCATTAATTAACGCCGTAAGTGGCAATATTTTGCTCTAAACAACGTACTAACGCTTCTAACCCTTGCTGATCTTCTTCATCAAAGCGAGCGAAAGCAACGCTATCAATGTCAAGTACCGCTAGTAATTCACCTTGATAAGTAACAGGTATTACAATTTCAGAATTACTCGCTGCATCACAAGCAATATGACCGCTAAATTGATGAACGTCTGCTATTCGTTGTGTTTTTACTTCTGAAGCTGCCGTACCACAAACCCCTTTACCAACAGGTATACGTATACACGCTATTTTACCTTGAAAAGGACCTAATACCAACTCTTGATCAACCATTCGATAAAAACCAGCCCAGTTAACTTGCTCTAAACTTTCAAACAATAAAGCGCTGATGTTTGCCATATTGGCGATAATGTCCTTTTCATCGGCAATTAGCACTTGAGTTTGCTCAAGAAGTTGTCGATAAAATTCAGTTTTATTCATGCTATTTTACTAACTATTAAAATTGCGGATAAGATACCGTGATAATGCGTTAAATTAAAGCATTATCACGGAAAATGGATAATTTACTTCGATTGAATTGCAAATGTGGCGATAACTTGAGCGACAACATCTTTTTCTGACACGGTTGAGCGAAAATTCCCTCTAGCTTCAGCCATTGGTGCAAAGGCTTGAGGCGCATGATAACCAAGCTCTTTTAACGAGGTTAATCCGGTTAGTTTTACATTCATTTGGCTTGCTATATTCTCAGCCTTATTTTTAGCATTTTGTAGGGCTTTTTTTAAAGCTTGCTGATAAATCGCGTTACTATTTTTATAACCCATTGTTAATGAAGAGATATGACTAACACCTACATGAGTTGCTACATCAAGTATTTGGTCGTATTTAGCTAAATCATCAAAAGCGATAGTAAAATTTCGAGTGACATCAAAATAACTTAAAGTCGTACCATTTGGGTTATTTTGTGTCTGTAAGCGTGTATCTATTCGTTGATGTGCTGATGTTTGATTACGTGCAATACTTTTATCAATCACAATGGAGGGTTTCTCATAAACGGGATACATAACAATATTTGACGAATCTATCGCTTTATCTTTAACACCTATTTTTTTAAGCGCATTCATTAATAACTGACTTTTATTATCAACAACGTTTTTTGTTTTACTGGCAACAATTCCACGTTGCTTTATTCGTAATGTAATAGAAAAACTATCAGGAATAGCTTTAACAGCTGCCTTCCCCGTCACTTCCACACCTTGTTGTGCTGCAAACACAGCCGTAGAGAAAACACTTATGAATAGCGATAACAATAAAGAACGAAAACACATATTAGTACCCTTCAATTAAAACTATGAATAATGATCATTTAATATACTAGCAACCAATGAACTGAAGATGAACAACACTTATATTAAAACGTATTTTGTGGAATGCGCACCCAACCTTCCATGATTACTCTCGCGCTTCGGCTCATACTGACTTTGTTCACTTGCCACTGGGCTTTTTGTTGATCATTCATCGTTTTTATAGTTTCAGCCCCCACTTTTAATGTCCCTGACGGATGACCAAACACAACGGAACTGCGATCACCGCCGCCTGCCGCTAAGTTAACTAACGTATTAGGGATTGCCGCTGCGGTGCCTATTGCGACTGCCGCAGTGCCCATCATTGCATGGTGTAATTTACCCATAGACAATGCCCGCACGTGTAAATCGATTTGCGCTGCGTCAACTTCTTTATTACTTGATGTTGTATACGCTTTAGCGGTACTTACAAAAGCCACTTTGGGAGTATGTTGTCGCTTGGCTGCATCGGCTATGTTATTAATAAGTCCCATTTTAACTGCGCCATAAGCACGAATAGTTTCAAATTTAGCGAGAGCTTGTTCATCATTATTAATCGCATCTTGCAACTCTGTCCCTTGGTAGCCAAGATCTTCTGCATTTAAAAAAATAGTGGGAATACCCGCGGTGATCATTGTTGCTTTAAATGTGCCAATACCTTCAACTTCTAGCTCATCTACTACATTTCCTGTTGGAAACATTGCTTCATTTGCGTCAACAGGCGCAACAAAATCAACTTGTACTTCTGCCGCAGGAAAGGTAACCCCGTCAAGTTCAAAGTCTCCTGTTTCTTGTACTTCACCTTGTGTTATTGGCACGTGGGCAATAATTGTTTTTTGAATATTGGCTTGCCAAATTTTTACCTTAACTATGCCGTTTTCAGGAATACGTGTCTTATCAACTAAACCATTACTGATCGCGAAAGAGCCTACCGCTGCGGTTAAATTGCCACAGTTTCCACTCCAATCAACAAAGGGTTTATCAATAGACACTTGTCCAAATAAATAATCAACATCGTGATCGCTTTTGTCACTTTTCGCTAAAATTACTGTTTTGCTGGTACTTGATGTAGCACCACCCATACCATCGGTCTGTTTACCGTAAGGATCAGGGCTACCAATAACACGCAGTAAAAAATTATCACGCGCAGGCCCAGCGATTTGAGCTGCTTCGGGTAAATCAGTTAAGTTAAAAAATACACCTTTCGATGTACCACCACGCATATACGTTGCCGCTACTTTCATTTGAGGTAATGAAGTCATGGGGTTATTCCTATCAGTAATGAAATTTAGCTACTATAGCTATTCATTTAAGTGATTATTTGACGGCATAAATGCCGACCTACAATTAAAGCGATGTACTTTAAAATCTAATGATTGCTTAGGATATTAAGCTATTCATTCAAATTTTAAGAAAAATATCACTTTAGTAGGTTGGACTTCAGTCCATCAATTAATCTTTATCTAAAATGATTATTTGACGGCATAAATGCCGACCTACAATTAAAGCGATGTACTTTAAAATCTAATGATTGCTTAGGATATTAAGCTATTCATTCAAATTTTAAGAAAAATATCACTTTAGTAGGTTGGACTTCAGTCCATCAAATAATCTTTATCTAAAATGATTATTTGAAGGCATAAATGCCGATCTACAATTAAAGCGATGTACTTAAAATCCAATTATTGCTTAATATCCTGTTGCTAAATGTTTAAGTATTTGACGCTAAAAAATCTTGCGCGAAGCGCTGTAATACACCACCAGCTTCATATACTGAAACCTCTTCTGCTGTATCTAAACGGCACTTAACTGGAATACTAACAACATCACCATTACGACGCGTCATTGTTACCGTTAACATAGAACCAGGTTTACGCTCGCCACTCACATCGTAAGTTTCACTACCATCAATATTATAAGTTAAGCGGGATTCCTCATTAATAAATTCTAACGGTAAAACCCCCATTCCTACTAAGTTTGTACGATGAATACGCTCAAAGCCTTCAGCAATTATCACTTCAACGCCTGCTAGGCGTACACCTTTCGCCGCCCAGTCACGTGATGAGCCTTGTCCATAATCAGCACCTGCAATAATAATTAACGGCTGTTTACGCTGCATGTAGGTTTCTATCGCTTCCCACATGCGACTTTCTGTGCCTTCAGGTTCAATACGTGCAAGTGAGCCTTGTTTAACTTCTCCGTTATCGTCACGACACATCTCGTTAAACAATTTAGGGTTAGCAAAGGTTGCGCGTTGTGCAGTTAAATGATCGCCTCGATGAGTCGCATAAGAATTAAAGTCAGCCTCAGGTACACCCATTTTATCTAAATATGCACCTGCGGCACTTTCCAACATAATTGCATTTGAAGGTGATAAATGATCGGTAGTAATATTATCGCCTAATACCGCCAGTGGTATCATCCCCTTCATGGTGCGTTCACCTGCTATTGCACCTTCTCCTTCTGTTGCCCAATACGGCGGTCTACGGATGTAGGTGCTTTGTGGACGCCAGTTATATAAAGGGCTTTCTGCAGGCTCAAATGCGCCTAAATCAAACATTGGGGTGTATACTTTTTTAAACTGCTCTGGTTTTACACATTGATTAACAATAGCGTCAATAGCTTCATCCGTAGGCCAGATATCCTTTAAGGTAATCGGCTCGCCCTGTTTATCAAACCCTAATGCATCTTGTTCTATATCAAATCGCATTGTACCCGCAATTGCATAGGCAACCACTAAAGGTGGCGACGCTAAAAAGGCTTGTTTGGCATACGGGTGAATACGACCGTCGAAATTACGATTTCCTGATAGTACCGCCGTAGTGTACAAGTCATTATCAACCACTTCTTGCTGAATTTTAGGATCTAATGCACCCGACATACCATTACAAGTTGTACACGCATAACCAACAATACCAAAGCCCAGTTTTTCCATTTCAGGCAATAAGCCTGATTCTTCTAAATACAATTTGGCAACTTTTGAACCCGGTGCAAATGACGATTTAACCCAAGGTTTTCTAATTAGCCCTAATTCGTTCGCTTTTTTCGCGACTAAGCCTGCTGCGACAACGTTGCGTGGATTAGAGGTATTGGTACAACTGGTTATTGCGGCAATAATTACGGCACCGTCTGGTATATGCTCAGAGGTTTTGTTCCAGTCACCGGCAATACCACGTTGCACAAGATCAGTAGTAGGTAGACGACGATGAGGATTTGAAGGCCCTGCCATATTGCGGCATACGCTTGATAAGTCAAATTCAAGTACTCGTTCATACTGTGCTTCGACTAAATCATCAGCCCAAAGCCCTGTGTGCTTGGCGTAAGTTTCAACTAACGCCACTTGCTCAGGTTCTCGGCCTGTGAGTTTTAAATAGTCGATGGTTTGTTGGTCAATGTAGAACATACCTGCTGAGGCACCATATTCTGGCGTCATATTGGAAATAGTTGCTCTGTCGCCAATGGTTAAGGCTTTAGTACCTTCGCCAAAAAACTCTAAATAACTTGAAACCACTTTTTCATTACGAAGAAATTCAGTGATCGCTAAGACAATATCAGTAGCGGTGATCCCTTCTTGGCGTTTACCTGTAAGTTTTACTCCAATAATATTAGGTAGGCGCATCATAGATGGCCGCCCTAGCATAACTGTTTCAGCTTCTAGCCCACCAACACCAATCGCAATAACTCCTAACGCATCAACATGTGGCGTATGGCTGTCAGTGCCAACACACGTATCAGGGTAAGCAACACCGTCTCGTGCTTGTATAACAGGTGACATTTTTTCCAAATTAATTTGGTGCATAATGCCATTACCCGCAGGAATAACATCAACATTTTTAAAGGCCGTTTTTGTCCATTCAATAAAATGGAATCGATCTTCGTTTCGGCGATCTTCAATCGCACGATTTTTATCAAAGGCGTCTGCATCAAAACCGCCATGCTCTACCGCTAATGAGTGATCTACAATTAATTGTGTTGGCACCACAGGGTTAACTTTAGCGGGATCACCACCCTCGTCCGCAATCGCATCACGTAAACCAGCAAGGTCAACCAATGCCGTTTGACCCAATATGTCATGGCAAACAACTCGCGCAGGATACCAAGGAAAATCTAAATCTTGCTTACGTTCAATTAACTGCTTTAATGAGTCGGTTAACATTTCAGGCTCACATTTACGAACTAGCTGCTCAGCAAGTACACGTGAGGTATAAGGTAATGTTGCATAAGCGCCAGCTTGTATAGCTTCTACCGCTTCTCGGGTATCAAAAAAGTCAATATTAGCGCCAGGGAGTGGCTTGCGATAATTATAATTCATAATGTGCCTACAAATTTTATTAGAAAAAAGTGTTTATTGCTTTAAATAAACACTTTTAATTAGCGTAAAAAATCTTTTTATCGTTGAGATATAGGTTTAACTGTACGAGGCTCAGCGCCAATGTAGTCAGCCGATGGACGAATAATACGGTTATTATTACGTTGTTCCATTACATGCGCCGCCCAACCTGTTAAACGTGAACAAACAAATATTGGCGTAAACAATTTGGTTGGAATGCCCATAAAGTGATAGGCAGATGCATGAAAGAAGTCGGCATTACAAAATAATTTTTTTGTATCCCACATGTACTCTTCACAAGCAACAGAAATATCGTATAACGAACTATTACCAAATTCATGCCCTAGTTTTTCAGACCACTTTTTAATAATCACATTACGTGGATCAGAGGTGCGATAAACGGCATGACCAAATCCCATAATCTTTTCTTTACGCTCGAGCATACCAGCCATTTGTGTTTTAGCATCTTCAGGTGATGCAAACTGCTGAATCATATCCATTGCCGCTTCATTAGCACCACCATGTAATGGACCACGTAAGGAACCAATAGCGCCCGTAATACATGAGTACATATCTGATAAGGTTGATGCACAAACGCGAGCGGTAAAAGTAGAAGCGTTAAATTCATGTTCTGCATATAAAATTAACGAGACATCGATAACGCGGCGATGCAATTCAGACGGTGTTTTACCTGTTAATAATTTCAAGAAGTGACCGCCAATAGTATCTTCATCTGTCACACATTCAATTTCAACATTGTCATGTGAATAGCGATACCAATACGTCATAATCGCTGGAAAAGCGGCTAATAAGCGATTGGCAGCTTGATGTTGCTGAGTAAAATCATCTTCTGGTTCTAAGTTACCTAAAAACGACGCGCCGGTTCGCATAACATCCATAGGGTGTGCGCTGGCAGGAATGCGTTGTAACACCTCTTTTAATGCTTGCGGTAAGTCACGCATCGTTGCCAATTCACTCTTATAAGCAGACAACTGAGACTCGGTTGGTAATTCGCCATTAAAAAGTAAATAAGCAACTTCTTCAAAGGTTGCATTATCGGCTAAATCTGACACATCGTAACCACAATAAGTTAAACCGCTACCTGATTTACCAACAGTGCATAACGCTGTTTCGCCAGCGCTTTGGCCGCGAAGGCCTGCACCGCTTAATTTTTTATCAACCATGTTAACTTCCTCATATTCTTATCTATTTTATATTATAGTTATGTTTATCTTTGTATAATTAGTGATGCAACAACAGTTACGCGATACCGAAAATACAATTTATTTATTCTTACCTTCAGAAAATAAAGCATCAAGTTTCTGCTCGTAGTCGTGGTAACCTAAGTAATCGTAGAGATCCATTCGCGTTTGCATATTATCAATAACTGCGGTTTGATCGCCGTCGGTAAGTAGTGTTTTATACACTAACTCAGCAGCTTTATTCATAGCTCTAAAGGCTGATAATGGATAAAGCACCATGGCACAACCCCACTCCCCTAACTGCGCTTTATTCCATAATTCGGTTTGACCAAATTCAGTAATATTCGCCAAGATCGGAACGTCTAATGCTTCAGAGAAAGCACGGTAATGTTCCTCAGTTTTTACTGCTTCCGCAAAAATTCCATCAGCGCCAGCTGCAACATAAGCTTTGGCTCGTTCAAGAGCCGCTTCTAATCCTTCTTGAGCAAAAGCATCTGTTCTGGCCATAATAAAAAAGTCTTTATCTGTGCGCGCATCAACCGCAGCTTTAATACGATCAACCATTTCTTCAATTGAAACAATTTCTTTATTTGGACGATGACCACAGCGTTTTTGCGCTACTTGGTCTTCAATATGTACAGCAGCAGCGCCTGCTTTTTCCATATCTTTAATGGTTTTTGCAATATTAAAAGCGCCGCCCCAACCTGTATCTATATCAACCAACAAAGGTAAACTTGACGCCGCTGTTATCCGCTGAACATCAGCAATAACATCATTCAGTGAAGTCATGCCTAAATCAGGTAAACCATAAGAAGCATTTGCCACCCCACCACCTGATAAATAAATAGCTTGGTGCCCTAGTTGTTCTGCCATCATCGCGCAATAAGCGTTAATGGTGCCGACAACTTGTAAAGGTTTGTTGTTTACTAATGCTTGGCGAAACTTAGCGCCAGGAGAGAGTGTTTTAGACATTTTTTGTCCTCTTGTTGGTAACTAATTTGCTCTTAACTTTTTTGAGCTATTTTATTTTCTATATTTCTTCGAGAAGCCGCAATATGCCGCCTCATTAACATTTCAGCCAGCTCACCATCACGGTCTGCAATAGCTTCTACAATTTGAGAATGTTCAGTAAACGCCTTACTAGCCCTTGGGCTATTCATACCAAATTGACACCGATACATACGCACAAGGTGATAAAGCTGCCCGCATAAAATGTTAATTAATTCTTGGTTATGGCTGCCAAGTATCACACGGTAATGAAAGTCTAGATCACCCTGTTCTTGATAATAAGCAACACCATTTTGTAAATCTTTAGATTCAGCATGCTGTGCAAGCATAGCTTTCATATCAGTAATTTGTTCGTTGGTCATATTTAAGGCCGCTTGTCGACAAGCCATGCCTTCTAACGCTTCTCGTACCACATATATTTCAAGCAACCCTTTTACTGTGCATTCAATAACACGTGAGCCAATATTGGCTTTACGTTCAATCAAATGACATTTTTCTAAGCGGTTTAATGCCTCTCTTAGTGTAGACCTACTGACTTGATACTGCTTAGCAAGCTCAGGCTCACTAATTTTACTACCTGAAGGTATTTCACCTTCAACAATAGCCACTTGCATTTTTTGGAAAACTTTGTCAGCTGTTGTAATAATTTCTTGCTGAGTAGGATTAGAAAATGTCATAAATTGTCGACAATGTTATAAACTTAAATCGAGTATCAACTTTAAATTGATGATAGTCAAGAGCAAGGCACTCTAATTGTCGACAATTTAGACTTAAGTATAATAAAAGATGTGATTAACTGAGTTCAGAGCTTGGTAATGTCGACAATAAACAACCTGGTATGATGATGTTTTCCCTATAAGGTATCTATGTGCAATGATTGAAGCGGTTAAACACAATCAAAACGGGAAAAAGCTAAATGAAGACTATACCAACTAAGTTAGTTGGTATTTAATAAGATTTATAAAACCAATAATTCACAATTAGGATAATATTACTGAAGCAGCTCTTTGTGATCTTTAAAATTTAACCCACAACGCCTAATAAAGTCACTTAACGCTGCTACTTCTTGATGGTGTGCGGAATAATCAACCGACTCTCCCTTATCTTTGTTGGGAAAAACGCCATAGCCCGCTAACATGCAAGCCCATGATTTAGGTTGGTAGCTACCGATAAGCTTGTATTTGTGCATATCACCTGAAAAGTCAGGGCTATTATGCCAAAGCGTTAAAATTTGAGTTAACGTTTTAGATATGTTGGCATTAGCTGCCTGATCTCGCCAATACGCCGTATCTGTGCGCTGATTTACTTTATAGTGGCAGACAATATAGTCTCTAATACCATCAAACCTTGCATTAATATCATTATTAAATGCATTTTCAAATTTATTCGTTCCTTTGCCTTCTTGGAAATATTGCATAAACTGCGCAATAGTATTAAATGAAAGCGCAATAGCCGTTGCTTCTAAAGGTTCGATAACCCCCTGAGATAAACCAACAGCAAGACAGTTTTTATGCCAATGTTTTTCCACTCGGCCTACTTTCATTTTTAAATGTCTTGCTTCAATATCACTGTCTAAGAAGCCTAAATGCTCTCTCAACTCGGTTTCTGCTTGCTCAGTATTAAGGTAATCACTGCTATAAACATAGCCATTCCCCAAACGGTTTCGAAGAGGTATTTGCCAAGCCCAACCGTTAGACAGCGCAGTAGATTTTGTTGCTACAGGTACTATTTTTGGCAGTTCACTTGGTATAACAACCGCCGCATCATTAACTAAATTGTCTTTAAAACTTTTAAAACTAACCTTCAATGTTTTTTGCATTAAAAGCGAGTTAAAGCCTGAACAATCTATAAAAAAATCAGCCGCTAACAAGTCACCATCATTTAGTTTTACCGCATTAATACTCCCGTCATTGCCCATTAACACCTCGTCAACGGTTCCTACAACTCTTGTTACACCGTGGCTTTGAGCATTTTCTGCTAAAAATTCACCAAGTAGCGCTGAGTCGAAGTGGTATCCATAAGCCACACCAAAAGGAAAGCATTCATTGGGTAAAGGCCCTAAATTATTTTGTGATAAGTAGGTCTCTAAGAAATATTTATCCGGATGTGCATCAACTTGATAGCCTTGCATGCGTGCTTGAATATTTTTAAAGAAAAGCGGCACGGTAAATATGTCATCTGTTTGCGCTGCGAATGGATGAAAGTAAGACTCAAAGCCCTTAACATTTGACCATTTTTCAAACGTAATACCATTTTTGTAAGTTGCATTACAGCGTGGCATCCACTGTGAATCAGCCACACCAATAGCATCAAAAAAACAACTTTAAATGTGGGGTACTGCCTTCACCGACACCAATAATACCAATATCTTTTGATTCAACTAAGCAATTTACCGTCGCTATTTAACATGATTTACGCTCATAATTAATAATCTAAAAAATCTCTATTGCTGAAATTTATTCACAAAGTGCTTTTTAATGGCTTTAACATCATATGGCGAAAGTTTACCTAACGCATGATGTAAATGTTCAGGAATATAAGATGTTGGGTCAATACCTTGCTTAAATAAATAATGGTCGAACATACATTTCCACGCATTACGTTGCGACTGATTTAAATCACGCATCGCTAGTAGCGCCAAATTTAAACTATCAATTGGGCTAGGCGATACTGCATTGGGTGCTGAAGAGCCATTCCACCAATAATTCATCAATGCATTTACTTTGTCTAACGACTCAACATGGTGCCACCACAGCATCGGGATAAAAATAGCATCGCAGGGCCTAATTCAGCACTGTAGGCATTAGACAGTGCTTGTTTATACAATGGATAGCGATCAAAATCAGGATTGTTAAGGTCAACAGTACTTGTTGGAGCACCTGCAGGGGTAAAATTCAGTGAGCCTGGGTACAAGTTAGCCGTTTGCTCTGGAGGAAACAAAATAAAACGTCTGCGGCCAGCAATTACACAAGCCACATTGTCAGAACCGTCGTAATGCGCACTAAAAATACCTTCATTTCCTATCCATAAACGCGGATCTAATTCGGGAAAAAAGTCAGATCTATTTGCATTCACCAAACCAGGGAAAATTTCGCTTGTTCGGCTATTCTGCATCGAAATAGCAGGATAAGTATCTCTGCCTATTAGCTCTAGTAAACGCCCTAAAAACAAGTCAACACGCTCCTCCCCATTAAGGTAATTAACATCTGTCATTTCATCATTATAATAAAAGCGCTTATTAGCCGCAGGTGGAGCAACCACCATTTTCGTTTTTTTCCCATTGTAAAATTGATTAAGGTAAGCAACAAAATCACTTGTTTTTTTGTGTGCAGCTGCAACTATAGGCCAATTATTAGCAAAGTTACGTATAATTACCGGCTTTTGTGCTGGTGCAACATCTTCAAAAAACTGCTTTTTACTCAATGAAGTACTTTTTTCAGCATTTTTAAAAACATACTCGGGAATGGTTTTGTACGTTGCCATAAATTTACTTATGTACCTTTACTTAAGTCTTTATTAGCTTGGCAATGCATTTGTATGTAATCATGATGATTGGGCATTTTTAGTACGGTTTCACGAATGTTTTTAATATTTTCACTTAACGTATTGGCTAAACCTTGACGGTGAAAGCCATCCAATAATGGATGATACTTTTTCGGGCGTATGTTCATTCCTTCTAAAATAGAGTACCAACTATCGCTGGTAAAAAATTGCCCTTGTGTGTGCTCAATTTGACCTCTGTCTTTAAATAAACGTATTTTTTTATTTAAAGATTCAGGTACTGACATTGTTTGGCACCAGCGCCAAAAGTGAGTATCAATACGATTTGAGGTGCAATAGTGTAAAATAATAAAGTCGCGAATTTCTTCAAAGTCAGCATCTATTTTTTGGTTAAATGCTTGCTCGTTGTTAGCATCGAAATCACTATCAGGAAAATGTTTAATAAAATGCACTAGCATTTTATAGACCAAATGAATCGCAGTTGATTCTAAGGGCTCTAGAAATCCGCTTGCCAGCCCTAAAGCTAAACAATTGTTATGCCATATTTTTTTGCGTTTACCAGTAACAAACGGGATAACACTTGGCTCATTTAACATTTTTCCATTAATACTATTAACTAACGTCTGTATCGCCTCATTATCACTACAGAATCGGCTTGAAAAAACATATCCGTTACCTGTTCGGTGTTGTAATGGAATTTTCCATGACCAACCTGCGGCTTGTGCCATAGCAATAGTGTATGGTACGGGGTTATTTCCCTGTTAAGTTTGTACGGTAACTGCGCGATTACAGGGTAAAATACAAGTGATAATCTATACAAAAGTATTTAGTTACAAAAAAGTAGATAAATTTTTAATTGTTATTTTTCAACATTTTTATAAGGAATAAATTAACAATATTTAATCACGAGAGCTCAACTCGCCGAGTTTAAAATAAATGCTAGTGGTTTAGTTAGCAAGCCAAGATGAACAACAGAGCTCTTTATTATTAACTAAAATTCGCCCTTTAAAACGATCCCCCGTTACTATTGCACCCACACCTTTTGGTGTACCAGTCATTACCACATCGCCATCTTCAAGCGTAATAAATCGTTGTAGCTCTTTTAATATCTCTGCGGGCTTATACATCATTAATTCCACTCCCCCTTGCTGAATAACACGTTGGTTAATAGAAAGTTCTAAAGATAAAGTACTATCAATTGAATTAATTGTAACAAAATCACTGAAAACAGCAGAGCCATCAAATGCTTTCGCTCTTTCCCAAGGTAATCCTTTAGCTTTTAACTCTGTTTGTAATTGTCGTTTTGTGAGATCTAAGCCAAAGCCTACAGCCGATAAAGTGCCATTTTGATACATAAAACAAAGCTCTCCTTCATAGTGAAGTGGCTCTTGGTCAAAAGAGTTTAATTCATTTGATATAGCATTATTAGGCTTAATAAATACAACCATTTCATCAGGTATTTCATTGCCTAGTTCATTTATGTGATCAACATAATTCCGCCCAATACAAATAATTTTCGAAGGCATAACTTCTTTGTTTTCAACTACAATAGATTTCATATTTAACTTCTTATCGATAATAATAATTTAATTAAGATCAAAAAAAAGCTGTAGCGAAAAACGCTACAGCTTTTAATATTTGGTGCAGATGGAGAGACTCGAACTCTCACGACCTAAGTCACCACCCCCTCAAGGTGGCGCGTCTACCAATTCCGCCACATCTGCAAATTTTTTAACAACTAATCAGGAATATTACTGTCGTTCTCTTTGTTTTTAGTTGTATCTTGAACAGTTGCTGCTGGCACGTCACTATTTTCAGTAACAGGCTCTGCACTTACCGCAGGAATATCACTGACTGATTGTTCTGCAGCAGGATTAGCTAGGTCATTCCACTCGTCAGTCGCTTTAACACGGTTAGCAGTAAGGTTACCTAACACTAAGCTGATAACAAAGAAAGCAACCGCTAACCATGTTGTTGTTTTTGTTAAAAAGTTACCAGAACCACTTGAACCAAAAATAGTGGCTGATGAACCAGCACCGAAAGATGCGCCCATATCAGCACCTTTACCTTGTTGAATTAATACTAAACCAATCAAGCAAAGTGCTACGATTAAATAAACTACGATCAAAATTTGATACAACATTGTTATTGTCCTTTGGCTGCCGAACAAATTACGCTGAATTCGTCGACTTTTAAACTAGCACCACCAATAAGACCACCGTCTATATCAGCTTGTGCAAATAATTGTTCACAATTTCCTTGGTTAACGCTACCGCCGTATAACAAAGGTACTTTTTGTGCGATTTTATCGTTTTCACTCGCTAAATAATGGCGAATGAAAGCATGTGTTTCTTGTGCCATTTCTGGCGAAGCCGTTTTACCTGTACCGATTGCCCAAACGGGCTCGTACGCTATAACAACTCCTGAAAATTTTTCTATGCCTATCTCATCAATTACAGGCTGTATTTGTGAAGCAAGTACGGTTTCAGTTTGTTCAGCCACCCTTTCGCTTTCACTTTCACCAATACATAATATTGGCGTTAAACCTGCTTCAAGTGCTTTAGCCACTTTATGTGCCACTAAGACACTTGTTTCATTATACAAACTTCTGCGTTCTGAATGCCCTAAAATAATATAATTAACAGACAGTTCATTAAGCATTTGTGATGAAACTTCACCAGTATAAGCTCCACTTGCTTGTTCACTCATGTTTTGAGCACCCAAACAAAAACTTGCTGGCAATTGCTGTGTTGCACTTTCGTTAGCAAACGCAGCTAAATAAGGAAAGCTTGGACAAATAACAACATTAACGTTGCTTGCAAGGTTAACTTGCTTAAGTCCACTAATCATATCTTTGATTAAAGAGAGGCCGCCATTCATTTTCCAATTAGCAGCTACAATTGCTTGTCTTGTCATTTATCTTTCCTAAATTTAAGCGGCGAGATATTAACTAACCTCGCCACAAGATACAAGCTTTAAGCTTAATATCTTGTTCATTTGCTCATATTTCAACCCATTAGCACGCTTTTTTAACAGCATCTGCAATTTCATGTGCTAATTGAGTCACCTCATCGTGATCCGGTCCTTCAACCATGACACGAATTAATGGTTCCGTACCAGACTTTCTTAATAACACACGCCCACGGCCTGTTAATTTTTCATTAACCTTATGAACCGCACTTACAACACCTTCGGCAGTAATTGGATCATTATCACCACTAAAGCGAACATTTACTAATACTTGTGGAAGTTTTGTCATACCTTGGCGTAATTCATTAAGCGTTTTACCACTACTACAAATAGCCGTTAAAACATTTAATGCCGCAATAATACCATCTCCCGTAGAGGTATGGCTTAAATTTATAACATGACCTGAATTTTCAGCTCCTAATTGCCAGCCGTTAGCTTTTAGCATTTCCATCACATGACGGTCGCCAACTTTACTTCGCGCAAAAGGTACGCCCATATCAGCTAAAGCAAGCTCTAAGCCCATATTACTCATTAAGGTACCAACAACACCACCGCGAATATTGCCTGATTTTAAGTCGTTACACGCAATAACGAATACACATTCATCGCCATCAACTACATGTCCTGTATGATCAACCATCATTAAACGGTCACCATCGCCATCTAACGCAATACCTAAATCAGCTTGATGCTCAACAACAGCAGCACTAATTGCGTCCATTGAGGTAGCGCCACAACCGTCATTAATATTAGTACCGTTTGGTGAAGCGCCAATAACAACAACTTCTGCACCTAATTCTCTAAAAACATTGGGTGCTATATGATAAGTAGCGCCATGAGCACAATCGAGTACTATTTTTTTGCCTGAAAGCGAAAATTGGCTAGGAAAATTACTTTTACAAAACTCAATATAACGCCCTGCTGCATCATCTATGCGGTTCGCTTTACCTAAGTGGCTCGATTCAACGCACCCCATTGGTTTATCAAGCTCTGCTTCAATGGCTAATTCAACCTCATCTGGCAGCTTTTGCCCGCCTTGAGAGAAAAACTTTATACCATTATCGTAAAATGGATTATGTGAAGCACTGATCACGATACCCGCTTCTGCCCGAAAGGTTTTGGTTAAATAAGCAATGCCCGGAGTTGGCATAGGTCCTAAAAGCCCTATATCAACTCCTGCGGCAGAAAAACCCGCTTCAAGTGCAGACTCAAGCATATAACCTGAAATACGCGTATCTTTACCAATTAATACTTTTTTAGTGCCTTGAGCAGCGAGTACTTTACCTGCTGCATAACCAAGTTTCATGACAAAGTCAGGGGTAATTGGATATTGGCCGACTAGCCCTCTAATACCATCTGTTCCGAAATATTTTCTAGCTGACATAAGGTCTCCCGTCAGTTAATTTTATTATTTATTTTGTTGTGTAGTAGCTAATACTGCCAGTGTATCTACTGTTGCTTTTACATCATGCACTCTAATAATATTGGCGCCTTGCTGCGCTGCTAATAGTGCGGTCGCTAAGCTACCCGCAAGGCGCTGCTGCGGCGGGCAATTTAATAAATTACCGATCATCGACTTTCTTGAAGTGCCCGATAAAAGTGGCAAGTTAAAACAAGAAAACTCCGCTAAGTTAGCCAAGAGTTTATAATTTTGTTCAAGAGTTTTACCAAAGCCAAAACCTGGATCGAGGATAAGGCGACTACGGCTAATGCCTAATTGTTCGCACGCTATAATACGTTGTTCAAAAAAAGCCTTAATGTCATTAATCAGATCATCATAAACAGGCGCCGTTTGCATTGTTCTTGGTTGGCCTTGCATATGCATTAAGCAAATAGGAATATCAGTTTGCGCAGCAATAGCTAAACAACCTTCATTTTGCAATGCTCTAACATCATTAATAATATCAACGCCATTAGTTAGCGCTTCAGACATAACTCCTGCTTTGCTGGTATCAATAGACACAACAACATCAAAACGTGACTTAATCGCTTTTAATAAAGGAATGGTGCGCTGTAGCTCATCTTTTTCACTGACATCGGCAGCACCTGGACGTGTTGACTCACCGCCAATATCAATAATTGTTGCACCATCTTCAATCATTTTTTCAACTTGAGTCAATGCCAAATCAATTTGATTAAATTGTCCACCATCAGAAAAGGAATCGGGAGTCACGTTCAAAATCCCCATAACCAGCGGATTAGCGAGACTAAGACTAAAAGAAGAACAACTAAGTTTTTGTGAAGTAGCTAATGGCATATTGATTTTTATAATTATTTAATGCGAATGTATTTTATAAGATATTATAGATAAAACAAAGCCCCGATAATCGAGGCTTTGTTACAAAACGAATATTCGCTTAGTTAGCAGCGTCTGACGGTGTATTTAAGTCAGGCTCTACTTTTTCGTCTTTAGTCGTTTTTCCCGCTTTAGGCGGCTCGTCTGAGTCTGAATGATTGTCCCATTCAGCAGCAGGCGCACGTACTTCTTTTCTATCCATTAAGTCATCAATTTGACCTGCATCAATAGTTTCATAGTGCATTAACGCATCTTTCATCGCATGAAGAATATCTTCGTTTTCTTTTAAGATTTTTTCTGCACGTTGATAGTTACGGTTAACAAACTCTTTAATTTCTGCATCAATGGCTTGAGCTGTATCATCAGACATATTTAATGATTTAGATGACGTACGACCTAAAAACACTTCGCCTTCTTCTTCAGCAAATAACATTGGCCCCATTTTTTCGGAGAAGCCCCACTGTGTTACCATTTTACGCGCTAACTGAGTAGCACGCTCAATATCGTTTGAAGCACCAGTAGACACCTTTTCAAAACCGTAAATCATTTCTTCGGCAATTCGTCCACCATATAAAGAAGAAATATTGCTTTCTAAATGCTGTTTTGAGTGGCTGAATCGATCTTGCTCTGGCAAGTACATGGTTACGCCCAATGCACGGCCACGAGGAATAATACTCACTTTATAAACAGGATCATGATCTGGCACTAACCGACCAACAATGGCGTGACCTGCTTCATGATATGCGGTCATTGCTTTCTCTTCTTCGCTCATAACCATTGAACGACGTTCAGCACCCATTAGTATTTTATCTTTTGCTTTCTCGAATTCATCCATAGCTACAACACGACGAGAAGAGCGCGCTGCAAATAATGCGGCTTCATTCACTAAGTTAGCTAAGTCGGCACCAGAAAAACCTGGGGTACCACGAGCGATAACTGATGCTTTAACATCGTCACCTAATGGTACTTTACGCATATGTACTTTAAGAATTTGTTCACGACCACGAATATCAGGTAAACCAACCGTTACTTGACGGTCAAAACGACCTGGACGAAGTAACGCAGGGTCAAGTACGTCTGGACGGTTAGTTGCTGCAATAACAATAACGCCTTCATTACCTTCAAATCCATCCATTTCAACGAGCATTTGGTTAAGTGTTTGTTCACGTTCATCGTGACCGCCACCCATACCAGCACCACGTTGGCGACCAACCGCATCTATTTCATCAATAAAAATGATACAAGGTGCTGATTTTTTAGCTTGTTCGAACATGTCACGTACACGAGATGCACCCACACCCACAAACATTTCAACAAAGTCTGAACCTGAAATAGTAAAAAATGGGACTTTAGCTTCACCGGCAATGGCTTTGGCTAATAAGGTTTTACCTGTACCCGGTTGACCTACCATTAATACGCCAGAAGGAATACGCCCACCTAGCTTTTGAAACTTTGTTGGATCTTTTAAGTAATCAACAAGCTCTGACACTTCTTCTTTTGCTTCATCACAACCTGCAACATCTGCAAATGTGGTTTTAATTTGATCTTCACTTAACAAACGCGCTTTAGATTTACCGAAAGACATAGCACCTTTGCCGCCACCGCCTTGCATTTGACGCATGAAGAATATCCATACACCAATTAATAAAATCATTGGGAACCACGAGATAAAAATAGTGGTTAGCATGCTAGGTTCTTCAGGTAATTCCCCTGAAGCATTAACACCTTGCTTAACAAGATCATTAATTAAATCGCGATCGTAACCGCCAGGAATTACCGTAACAAAGTTTTCACCACTACGCTTTATTCCTTTAATAACACCACTTCGATCAACACTTGCTTCACGCACCTGTCCTTGACGAACATCTTGCACAAAACGGGTATAATCAATTTGTGCATCGTTACCACCACTTGGGGTGAAACTTTGAAAAACTGACATTAACACAACGGCTATTACTAACCACAAAATAAGATTTTTTGCCATATCGCTCAACTTAATGACCTCTTGATAAAATTAACAACAATATTCTAACTGATGTAACTATATAATTCAGACTAATTTACTACAATTTAAAGCCAGTCGCCACAAGATATACCTCGCGAGAGCGTGCTCTTGATGATTCAGGCTTACGGGTTTTCACGGTAGTGAAGACATTTCGTACATCTTTCATAAATTGTTCAAAGCCTTGGCCTTGAAAAACTTTAACGACAAACGCGCCATTTTTCTTTAAAACTTGGTTACACATATCTAACGCTAACTCAACTAAATACATACTGCGCGCGGCATCTGCCGTATCATTCCCGGTAAAATTAGCCGCCATATCAGACATTACCACGTCAATATCTTTACCATTAATGCGGGTCAACAAAGCATCTAACACCGCTTCTTCACGGAAATCACCTTGTAAAAAGTCAACCCCTGCTATTGGGTCAATCGATAAAATATCACAAGCTACAACTTGACCAGAGTCACCAACCGCTTTAACGGCATATTCCGACCAACCACCTGGCGCAGCACCAAGATCGACCACTTTCATACCTGGCTTTATTAGCTTGTCTTTATTATTTATTTCTTCAATTTTAAAATAAGCGCGTGAGCGCAGCCCTAACTTTTGCGCCTTTTTGACATATTCGTCATCAAAATGTTCTTTCATCCAACGCTGGCTGCTGTTGGTTAGTTTATTCTTACTCATTTAACTCTCAAATGGACTATTACTTCGCCTAGCAAGCTAAACGAAAAAGTTATCGATGTATATTCACACAATATAACATCGTGTTGACCTAGTATTACAGACTAGATGAGGGTAAAATAGCCTTAATTCAAGCTAACTTGTAACGAAAATTGTTAATGAGCCTAAATAAGAAACAAATTCAACATCTAAAAGGTTTAGCGCACTCGCTAAAACCTGTCGTATTACTTGGTAGCAACGGGCTTACTGAAGCAGTTGTTGCTGAAATTGATTACGCATTAAATCATCACGAATTAATTAAAATAAAAATTCCAACCGATGATAGAGAAACCAAAGCATTAATTGTTGAAGCAATAGTGCGCGAAACTCAGGGCGTAAAAGTACAAGTCATAGGTAAAACCTTAGTGCTGTACCGTCAATCTGCTGAGAAAAAAATTAGCATCCCTAAGCTATAGTGATTACATAGTAAGCACGCCATAAACGCTATAATTACTGCATATCTCAATGCGTTAATTGTGGCGTTTTATTTTCCACTTTATCACACTAAATACGCAGCCTATCTGGCTAGTAATACCTCTTTTTTACATATCTTATCTATTAGTTTTACGATAAAAATGTCATTCATAAAATTCTATTTGCTTACTACATTAGTAGAGCCTAATATAATTGCATTATTGTTCAATTGAGAATAGCAATGCTGCTACCTATTACAACGCTTGCAAAACAAGCAAAAGAAAACATTTCAACATTATCCGCAGCCGACGCGGTAACATTTGCCAAAAGCACAGACTGTTTAATTATTGATGTAAGAGAAGCGGCTGAAGTAGAAAAAAGTGCAGTAAAGCACTCGTTAGCTATTCCTAGAGGTGTACTTGAGGCACAGATCATAACAAAATGTAATGATGAAAATATGCCGATATTGGTACATTGCCAGTCAGGCGGACGTGCTTGCTTAGCGGTAGAACAATTAATAAAAATGGGCTATAAAAATGTACAAGCGATAACAGCCTCTCATCAAGAGATCTGTCAGTTATTTAATGATTAATGCGTATTAAATTCATTTGAAGTAAAAGGTGATGCTCTTAATACTTTAATAGCAAACTAATACCATTAATCCGCATACAAAGCACTTTTCAATATTGTCACCCTGCAAAAATAAAAAAAGCCCATTACGGGCTTTTTATTAATCGCTTAACACAAGCAATAATTAAATATGTTCAACGGCAACAATTTCGTATTCAACGATGCCGCCTGGCGTAGTAATTTCAATTTCAGTATCAACTTCTTTACCAATTAAGCCACGAGCAATGGGTGAATTAAGCGAAATTCTGCCGGTTTTAAAATCAGCCTCGTCGTCACCTACAATTTTATAAGTCACTTCAACTTCAGTATCAATATTCAATAAAGTGACCGTTGCACCGAAAATAACTTTTCCGTGGTTAGGTATTGTTGTTACATCAATAACTTGAGCGTTACATAACCGACCTTCAATGTCTTGAATTCGACCTTCACAAAAGCCTTGCTCTTCTTTAGCCGCATGGTATTCAGCATTTTCTTTTAAGTCTCCATGTTCACGCGCGTCGGCAATATCTTTAACAATACGTGGGCGTTTTTCTGTTTTTAAGATTCTTAGCTCTTCTTTCAGCTGTTCTGCACCAAGAAGTGTCATTGGATATTTTGTCATTTTTCTCTTCTTTTATTCATCATTTATCGGCGTTAACTAAAAAGTGGTTTTTTCATTTGAAAAAACCACTTTAAATATCAACCCAAAGGTTAATCTAATATTGCTATTGTAACCTAACTACATTGTTTGTGAAGCTCTTGAATAGAAGTTACTGTATTTCTATCATCCGCTGCATGTGCCTGACACGCAGCAAAAGCGGCATTGAGCGTTGTAGTATAAGCTACTTTGTAACGCAATGCACCGCCACGCAATACCTTAGAGTCTTCAATCGCTTTACGACCTTCTGTTGTATTGATAATGTAGCTATACTCTTCGTTTTTAATTCTATCAAGAATATGTGGACGACCTTCATGTACCTTATTCACTAAGCGACAAGGTACACTTGCTTCACCAAGAATAACCGCTGTACCGTGAGTAGCGTCAAGCTCATAACCTAAAGCAACCATTTGCTTGGCTAGGTCAACAACACGTTCTTTATCACTATTACGTACAGAAATTAAGGCACGGCCTGATTTAGGCACAGAAACACCAGCGCCTAAGTTTGCTTTAGCGTAAGCTTCTTCAAACGTTGTTCCAACGCCCATAACTTCACCAGTAGAGCGCATTTCAGGGCCAACTAAAGGATCACTACCGTGGAATTTATTAAACGGTATAACCACTTCTTTCACTGAAAAATACGGAGGAATAACTTCTTTTGTTATGCCTTGTTCTTTCAACGATTTACCCGCCATTACTCGCGCACCTACTTTTGCTAAAGGTACTGAGGTCGCTTTTGAAACAAATGGAATAGTACGTGCCGCACGAGGATTTACTTCAATTAAGTAAACTTTACCGTCTTTCACTGCCATTTGGGTATTCATTAAACCATTAACGCCTAATTCAAATGCTAAGTCGGTTACTTGTTTGCGCATTACGTCTTGCACTTCTTGGCTTAAGCTATAGGCAGGTAATGAACATGCAGAATCACCTGAGTGAACCCCTGCTTGCTCAATGTGTTGCATAATACCGCCAACCACTACGTCTGTACCATCACAAACTACATCAATATCAACTTCAATTGCGTCATCAAGGAAATGGTCAAGCAACACTGGCGAGTCGTTAGACACACTTACCGCTTCAGTCATATAACGACGTAAATCGTCAAGGTCGTAAACAATTTCCATTGCTCGGCCGCCTAAAACATAAGATGGGCGAACAACTAATGGAAAACCAATCGCTTCAGCTTTTGCCATTGCTTCATCAAGTGAAGTAACTGTAGCATTTTCAGGTTGTAGTAAACCTAAACGGTCAACCGCTTGTTGGAAACGCTCTCGGTCTTCAGCGCGGTCAATCGCGTCTGGTGAAGTACCAATAATTGGTACACCAGCGGCTTCTAAAGCGCGTGCTAATTTAAGTGGCGTTTGACCACCATATTGCACAATTACGCCTTTAGGCTTTTCAATACGTACAATTTCAAGTACATCTTCAAAAGTGATTGACTCAAAATATAATCGGTCAGACGTATCGTAATCGGTAGAAACCGTTTCAGGGTTGCAGTTAACCATAATGGTTTCATAACCGTCTTCACGCAAGGCAAGAGCCGCATGAACACAACAGTAATCAAATTCAATACCTTGACCAATTCGGTTAGGGCCACCGCCCAAGATCATTATTTTGTCATTATCTGTTGGCGCTGCTTCACACTCTTCATCGTAAGTTGAATACATGTAAGCCGTGTCAGAGCTAAATTCCGCCGCACAGGTATCAACACGTTTATATACAGGGAAAATTTCAGCCGTATGACGCTTTTTACGTACTTCAGCCTCAGCCACACCAATTAAGTCAGCAAGGCGAGAGTCAGCAAAACCTTTACGTTTTAATTGACGTAAGTATTCAGAGGTTAATATTTTTAAACCACCTTCAGCCACTTTAGCTTCATTTAAAATAATGTCTTCAATTTGCACTAAGAACCAACGATCTATTTTGGTTAAACGGAAAATATCATCAACCGTTAAGCCTAAACGAAATGCATCAGCCACATACCAAATACGGTCAGCACCCGCTTCTTGAAGCTCGTGCATAATTTTAGTTTTAGCGCCCGGCTGGGTAACATCAACCATAGAGTCAAAACCATTTACGCCAACTTCTAAGCCGCGTAATGCTTTTTGTAATGACTCTTGCTGGTTACGGCCGATAGACATCACTTCACCCACAGACTTCATTTGAGTGGTTAATCTATCTTCTGAGCCTGCAAATTTTTCAAAGTTAAAGCGTGGTATTTTTGTAACAACGTAATCAATGGTTGGCTCAAATGAGGCCGGAGTAGCACCACCCGTAATGTCATTTGATAATTCATCTAACGTATAACCTACCGCTAATTTTGCGGCAATTTTAGCAATAGGGAAACCTGTTGCTTTTGACGCTAATGCCGATGAACGTGATACACGTGGGTTCATTTCAATAATAACCATACGGCCAGTATCAGGGCAAATACCAAACTGCACGTTTGAACCACCTGTTTCAACACCAATTTCACGCAATACCGCAATAGAGGCATTACGCATGATTTGGTATTCTTTGTCGGTTAATGTTTGTGCTGGAGCAACAGTAATAGAGTCGCCAGTATGAATACCCATTGGGTCAAAGTTTTCGATTGAACAAATAATGATACAGTTATCATTTTTGTCGCGAACCACTTCCATTTCATACTCTTTCCAACCAATTAATGACTCATCAATTAATAACTCAGAGGTAGGTGAAAGATCTAAACCACGAGTACATATTTCATCAAACTCTTCGCGGTTATAAGCAATACCACCACCTGTTCCACCCATGGTAAATGATGGACGAATGATACAAGGGAAACCTAAGGTTTTACTGGCAGCATGGGCTTCTTCAATAGTATGAACAATTTCAGCGCGTGGACATTCTAGGCCAATGTTTTTCATTGCCTTGTCAAAACGATCGCGGTTTTCAGCTTTATCAATTGCATCAGCTGTTGCGCCAATCATTTCAACGTTAAATTCTTTTAAAACACCTTTAGCTTCAAGCTCTAATGCACAGTTTAATGCCGTTTGACCACCCATGGTCGGTAATATTGCACACGGGCGTTCTTTTTCAATAATTTTACGAACAACTTCCCAGTGAATAGGTTCAATATAAGTGGCGTCAGCCATTTCAGGGTCGGTCATGATAGTCGCAGGATTAGAGTTAACTAAGATTACGCGGTAACCTTCTTCTCTTAATGCTTTACATGCCTGTGCGCCTGAGTAATCAAATTCACACGCTTGCCCAATAACAATTGGGCCCGCGCCTAAGATCAAGATGCTTTTTAAATCGTTGCGTTTTGCCATTTTCTTTTTCTCTCTTGTCTAGGTGAATTATTTAGCCGCTTTTGACGCTTGTATAAGCTCAATAAAGTGATCGAACAAAGGTGCTGCATCTGCAGGTCCCGGGCTTGCTTCTGGATGACCTTGGAAACTAAAAGCTGGTTTATCTGTTAAATGAATGCCTTGAATGGAATCATCAAATAATGATTTATGAGTCACTTCAATATTTGCAGGCATGTTGTTTTCATCAATAGCAAAACCGTGGTTTTGCGCAGTGATCATCACTACATTGCGAGCAAAGTCTTTAACTGGGTGGTTACCACCATGATGACCAAACTTCATTTTCAATGTGCTTGCACCGCTTGCTAAACCAAGTAATTGATGGCCTAAACAAATACCAAATACAGGAATATCTGTCGTTAAAAATGCTTGAATTGCTGAAATTGCATAGTCGCATGGCTCAGGGTCGCCGGGGCCATTCGATAAAAAGATACCATCAGGATTCATTGCTAATACATCAGCCGCTGACGTTTCTGCAGGAACCACGGTAAGTTTACAACCACGGTCAACCAACATACGTAAAATGTTACGTTTGGCACCAAAATCGTAAGCAACTACATGAAACTCACTGTTTTGTGGTGTAACATGCCCTTTTCCTAGCTCCCAGCTTCCTTCCGTCCACTGGTATTGTTCTTTAGTTGACACTACTTTTGCTAAGTCCATGCCTTTTAAACCCGGAAAGGCTTTTGCTTGCGCCAGTGCCGCTGACTCATCTAAAGATTCGCCCGCTAAGATACAACCGTTTTGTGCGCCTTTTTCACGTAAAATTCGCGTTAATTTACGGGTGTCGATATCAGCAATACCTAAAATATTTTTACTTTTTAAGTAATCGCTTAAATTCTGCTCATTTCGAAAATTACTCGCTAACAGCGGTAAATCACGAATAACTAAACCTTTTGCCCAAATAGTTGATGATTCTTCATCTTCACTATTCGTTCCTGTATTCCCTATATGAGGATAAGTAAGCGTAACAATTTGCTCTGCATAAGAAGGATCAGTAAGAATTTCTTGGTAACCTGTCATCGAGGTATTAAATACCACCTCTCCGACTGCCGTCCCTTCTGCACCAATAGCGGTGCCCTTAAATACAGTGCCGTCTTCAAGCACTAAAATGGCAGATTTAGTCAATGTAACCTCCGTAAAGAAGAAAGAAACTTAATGAAAGAATAACTAAAACTTCATTCATTAAATACAAAAAGCTTTTTAATTAATAAAAGCACATAAAAATGTCAACAAATTGTAAACAACCCCTAAAAACTAAGAATTGATAAATTTTTGACAAAATCCACTTATTCTACGCTTAAGTGACGCTTTCGTCTAGCGTAAAATGTAAAAACTGTTACTTTTTTAGGTTTTCATGCTTAAACCGCTAAAAGTAGTACTTTGCTCTATTTTTGCCTATAAAACATAGGCTGTTTACTCTTTCAAACCTAATACATCTTGCATATCATAATAACCATTAGGTGCATCATTTAACCAAAATGCTGCCCGCATAGCCCCTAAAGCAAAGGTCATACGTGAACTCGCCTTATGGGTTATTTCTAACCGTTCACCTAAATCAGCGAAAAATGCGGTATGTTCCCCAACAATGTCGCCCGCTCGTACCGTGGCAAAACCAATGGTGTCTTTATCACGTTCATCAGAGATTCCTTCGCGACCATAAACAGCTACTTTATTAAGATCTCGCCCTAAGGTATCTGCAATTACTTGCCCCATTTTTACCGCTGTTCCTGAAGGTGCGTCTTTTTTGAAGCGATGGTGTGCTTCAAAAATTTCTATATCAGTATAGTCGCCAATTGCCTTTGAGGTAATTTCTAATAGCTTAAAGAGTAAATTAACTCCTACACTGGTGTTAGGCGCTAATAAAACCGCCATATTTTTACCCGCATTTTCAATCATGCTGACTTGTTCATCACTAAAACCTGTTGTGCCAATAACGAGTGCTTTATTGTGTTGTTGGCACCATGCTATGTTTTCAAGCGTGGCCTCTATTGAGGTAAAATCAATAAATACATCAGCGCCAACTAAGTTATCATTGCTGGTGACCGTTTTAATACCAATAGCGCCAATACCTGCAAGTTCGCCTAAATCAAAGTCGACGAATGAAGACGATGAACGTACACTACCGCCAATAAGCTCAATAGACTCATGTTCGTGTGCTGCTTGAATTAGGTTTCGACCCATGCGACCACTACAGCCTAGTATCGCTACTTTTACTTTCATCTTGTTATTACTCTTGTTCGGGTGTTAATGCCAGTGCATGGGAAAACGTTACGCGGTTGTCTACTTCATGCGACATCACATTAACAATGGTTATTTTATTATTTTGCTCAATTAATTGATAACAGGCAAAAAACTCAGCAAATACGGTTTTTTGGTCGCAGATAAAACGCCATTGGCCTCCCAATGTAGCCACCGCATCTGTAATTTTCGTATAGCTCACATCAGTAAAACTAAGAGCCGTAGTATTCGCCTCTTGTAATTGAGTAAATATTTGTGAAAATTCTTGTTCAAATTCAGTGTCAGTCGTTACTAACACTAACTTTTCTGGTGTGCTTAACGTACAGGGTAATTGATAATAGGTTTTCAATGCATTGAGATCGTATTCTCGAAAGCACTGAATATATCCTTGAAGAAAAGCCTGTAACTTATGCTTATTCATTTATTTTACTTAGACGCTCTTATGCTTTGTATTGTGGTACATAATAAATATTTTTACGTATAAAAAAGCCCTCAATAGAGGGCTTTAATTTATTAGCTAACAATCGCTAATAATTCAACATCGAATACCAATGTTGCATACGGTGGAATTGCACCTTGAGAGCCACGTTCACCATACGCTAAGCTATAGGGTACATATAAACGCCACTTTGAACCTTCAGTCATTAATTGTAATGCTTCAGTCCAACCTGCAATTACACCACCTACTGGGAATTCAGCAGGTTGGCCACGATCAACAGAGCTGTCGAAAACATCGCCGTTAATAAATGTGCCGTGGTAATGCGTACGTACTGTGCTTGCCGCTGTTGGCTTTTCGCCTTCACCAGTTGCTAATACTTCGTATTGTAAGCCTGATTCAGTTACTGTAACTTCTTCACGCTTAGCGTTTTCAGCTAAATACGCTTCGCCTTCTGCTGATTTTTCTTTCGCAGCTGCTTGCTCTAATTCTTGTAATTTTTGAGAAACTACAGAAAATGCTTCGTTTAAATCTTCATCTGAAACTTGACTTGCAGCATTAGCAATAGCATCAGCTAAACCAGCTTGTACCGCTGATACGTCAAAATCTTTAAAAGGGTTATTACGTAACTGGTCACCTAATTGACGACCTACGCCGTAACTTACGCGTTGTTCAATTGATTCGAATGTATTTTCAGACATATGATTCACTTATTGTTTAAGTTTGCGATAAAAAATTCGCGAGATAATAACATAAATATTAGGCCTACTGTAGTGGCTTTCCCCTCGATTTTGTTATTACTTATTAATTAATCATTAACTTCAAGTCGGAAGGTTATTTTTATTAGTAACGCTTGTTTGATTTGTTACTCGTAAGGTGGACATTATTAAGTTCAGCGTATTAAGTGTTTGCTAAAATAAAAACCACTACCCTCTAAAAGAGAAGGATAGTGGTTAAGTCATTACTTTCTTGCAATTATATGTATCGCACTGGTTGAACGCTCTAAAAACGCACCTTCGCAATAGGCAAAGTAATATAACCATAATCGCTTAAAGGTATCATCGTAGCCTAGCGTACGTAATTCAGTCCAAGAGGCTAAAAAGTTATTTCTCCAGTCAGCTAAGGTTTTAGCATAGTCAATACCAATGTCTTCTATCTTCTCAACCACCAACTCTGTATGTGCTGTCATGTGATTAGAAAGAGCATTAATAGAAGGCAAAAACCCACCAGGGAAAACATAGCGTTGAATAAAGTCGACATTATTTTTGTAATAGTCGAAACGCTGATCTGCAATGGTGATGGACTGAATAAGCAACTTACCACCAGGCTTCAATCTATCATTACATTGCTTAAAAAAACTCGGTAAAAAGTCATAACCTACAGCTTCAATCATTTCAATAGAAACAACTTTATCAAAAGTGCCGGAGAGATCACGATAATCATCTTTTAACAGCGTAATTTTATCTGATAATGCGAGTTGTTCAATACGCGCTTTAGCATAAGCATGTTGTGCATCTGAGATTGTCGTTGTAGTAACTTTACAGCCGTAGTGCTGAGCAGCATAAATTGCTAGCCCTCCCCAACCCGTACCTATTTCTAATAAATGGTCATCTGCTTTAAGAGATAAGCGCTGGCATATAGTTTCAAGTTTATTAAGTTGTGCTTGAGCCAGTGATGAGCTTTCATCTGGGTAAATTGCCGATGAATACATCATTTCGGGATCTAAGAAGCGCGTATACAGTTCATTTCCTAAATCATAGTGAGCTAAGATATTTTTCTTTGAACCCGATTGAGTATTTTTATTTTGCCAATGCATTACTGCATTTTTTATTTTATTTACCCATGACTTATTCGCTTCTAATGTATCTGTTTCTTGCTGAGCCTTAGCAAATATTCGAATAACGTTGGTTAAATTAGGGCTACTCCATTTGTTATTAATAAATGCTTCCGCCGCCCCAATACTGCCTCCTTTAACAAAATCACGGTACACACTCATATCATGAATATATATTTTACCTTTGACAGTATTGCTTTTAGTGTGGTTAGGGTAAAAATTATGCTCAGTACCTTCAACAACTTCAAGCTGTCCGTAGTTTAGTTTTTGAAAAACAGAAAGCACAATTGCTCGGCATCGTTTATCAAACCACTTTAATTCTTTTACTGCTGTTACCGTTTCTAGTTTTTCCATAAAATACCCTTACCTTTTCGGTGACATATCTATTTTAATTGTTGTTCAGCTATTATTTTTTTGATAACCAAGAAAAGGCACTCGTTTCATGAGTAACTTTAATGCTTGCCAATATATACCGATAACAATTTTTAATGTCATTACCGGTAGCTGGCACCACAGTTTAAGTAAACTTAACTTTGTTAATGGCTTTTTTTTAAGTCGTAAACTTGCATCAAAAAGCGTTTCATTCTGATTGCTTTTATGATTTCGTCGTTTATTTTTTATGTTAATCAATACCGTCTCTTTTTCATGAGAAGGTGGTTTAACATGCCAAAAATACGACATATTTAAATCCATAAAAGGTGATACTTGAAATACCTTTTGGGTTTCTATATCGCTAGCTGTTAATAAATCGACTAAATAATAATGTCTTTCGTTCCACGGCGTATTACTTACTTCGGCAAGCATTTGGGTGCAATGGCCCTTTTGATCGTAACAAAAATAAAAATTAGCTGGGCTAAAGTACAAACCGAAACATCTAACTTGCACTAACATTACAATATGTTGAATGTCGTCATGTCCATTTAATGCCTGTACTTTATCCTTAATACGTAAGCGAAGTGATTTAGGTTCACCTCTTAAGTAATCTTTTTCAAAAAAACGCAATGGATGAAACCAAGAAAAGCCAAGTATGCCTACTCCCTTATTTTTATTTTCTACATCCTCAATGGCTAATGCCAACATAAACAAGGTATAGTTGAAACTATGCTTTTTGGGGCTAAAGCGCCGATGGGTGACGCTTCCAACATATAAATGACTATGAGCAAATGGTTTTGTCATGGCGACCTAGCCCTCATACTCTAAAAAGCAATGAAAACGTTTAGCAACTTCAACCGCGCTTTTTACACCGTCTTCATGAAATCCACTGTGCCAATACGCACCTGCAAAGTGAGTACGATTAACGCCACAAATAACACGCCTTTTCTTTTGCGCTGCAATCGATTCAGTCGAGAAAATAGGATGATGATAAAGGTACTCTCCGATCACTTTTTGAGGGTTAATTGCTTCTTTTTGATTTAAGGTGACACAAAAAGTTTCAGCACTGTTAATACCTTGCAGGATATTCATATTGTAAGTAACACTTGCCGCTTTGTGTCGATCTTCACTTAGTTGATAATTCCAACTTGCCCAAGCATTTTTTCTTTCAGGAAGTAGAGCCTTATCGGTGTGTAAAACCACAGAGTTCTCACTGTAGGGCATCGCTGAAAGAATATTTTTTTCATCTTCACTTGCATCAGACAGTAGCGCGAGAGCTTGATCAGAATGGCAAGCGATAACAACATCATCAAAAACTTCACTGGCAGCATCATTAAAGTGCAGCTCTACTTTATGTTCAGTTCGTGTAATCGCACGAATGTTTGCATTTAATTTAATATTATTTTCAAAAGGCTTACACAGTGGTAACAAATAGCTACGTGAACCATTAGGAATTACATACCACTGAGGCCTATCAGTTATATTTAGTAAGCCATGATTATGAAAAAATTGAACAAAAAATTTAAATTCAAAAGACTCCATTTGCGCTAATGAGCTAGACCAAATTGCTGCTCCCATCGGCAATATGTAATGTTCTGCAAAAAAATGGCTAAATTGATTCTCTTTTAAAAACTGGCCGAGTGTATAACCACTGATATAGTCGTCGTTATTAAAGATAAGCTTACAATGTTTATTGAATCTTAAGATCTCTTTGATCAACAACCAAAATTTCGGTCTCAAGATATTTCTTCTTTGTGCAAATAAGGTGTTTAAGTTGTGGCCATTATATTCCAGTCCCGTCTGACAATTATGGACAGAAAAGCTCATTTCTGTTGCTTGCTGACTAATGCCTATTTCAGACAACAACGCTAAAAAATTAGGGTATGTTTTATCATTAAATACGATGAACCCGGTATCTATAGCGTAGCTCGCACCACCTTTTTCAACATCTACCGTGGCAGTATGTCCTCCTATACGATCATTTTTTTCATATACTGTGACATTATGTTTTTTAGACAACAAATACGCCGCGGTTAAGCCTGATATACCTGAACCTATAATTGCTATGTTTTTCATGACGCATCGTCCTTTGTTATTATTTTTTGCCAAACAGGTGTTGGAAGAAAAGAAAGTGCTTTTAATAAAAGCGTTAATCGTTTTGGAAAATGTAAGTATTTTTTCTTTTTATCTACACCATTAACAATACGCTGTGCAGCTTGGTCGCTGGTAATAAGAAATGGCATGTTAAATGTATTTTTATCAGTTAATGGCGTTTTAACAAAGCCTGGGTGTACTAAAGTTACCCCAATATCGTGTTTGAGTAAGTCAACTCTTAAGCTATTAGCTAAGTAGTCCATACCCGCTTTTGATGCGCCATAAGCTTGACTTCGAGGAAAGGGTAAAATAGTCGCGCTCGAGCTAATAAAAACAACTTGCCCACCCTTTTTAAGCTTTTTTAAAAAATATTGTAACAATGCCCCATTAGCAGACAAGTTGGTATTAATTATGTTTGAAAACAACTCCCCATCAAAATCTATTACATCATCAATATAACGACAATCGCCCGCGTTTAAGATAAGAATATCAAGTTTACCTACTTCACTCGACGCCGTCTCAATAGATTTTGGCGAGGTAATATCAAACAAACAAAGTTGATGCGCTACCGCTTTTAATCGAGATAGTTTTTTATTATCGCGTCCGCATGCAATAACGTTATCACCACGTTTTGCATATAGCTCCACCAATGATGTTCCAATACCTGAAGTAGCTCCAGTAATAAGTACGTGTTTAGTCTTCATTAGCGAGCCGCCTTCATTTTAATCCATTTAGTTAATTGGCCAAAAACAGGTATTTGTTCATATAACATTGCGCCTAAATCAAGGTAATCACGGTGGTATATCACTTTATGCCCATCCCCTTTGATTAAAGAATTTCCATAAACAGTAACCAATTGACCTTTATTTAATTTGCTATGTTGATAAGTCATTTTCCAATAAATAGCGGCCTGCTCCTTTGAAGCAATCACATTTTCAATAACAAAATCACAAGTTGATAAATTTTGATAAAGGCTTTTAAAGTATTGATGCAGAGCGTCAATGCCTTCTACTTGATGCATAGGATCAATAAAAGTGACATTAGGGTGGTAAACGTCAGACAGCAACTCTAAGTTTTTTATCGTAAGTGATTGGTATATACCTACAAATTTTACCAGCCAACGTTGATGCTCTAACGAGCCTGTATTTAACACGAATTTTTGCATTACTAATTACCATTGATGAAAGTTTAAATAAGGCTGGGTTTAAACCCGCCTGCTCATTACCCCTTAAAAAATTCAATGGCCCTAAGCCTTGCAGGCTTATGTTCAACAATCGGTTTCCAATAACAGTTGAGGTCATGATCATTAATATATTTTTCAGGAAAATGTATATGTTTAACAGGGATATTTTTTAGTTCTGGTATGTATTTACGTATAAAACTTCCATCAGGATCAAATCTTTCGCTTTGCCTAATGGGATTAAATACGCGAAAGTAAGGTTGAGCATCACACCCCGTGCTTGCAGCCCATTGCCATCCACCGTTATTCGCTGCTAAATCGCCATCAATTAGGTGCTGCATAAAGTACTGTTCGCCTAAGCGCCAATCAATCAATAAGTGCTTGGTTAAAAAGCTGGCAACAACCATCCGTAAACGATTATGCATCCATCCTGTTTGTTTTAATTGCCTCATTGCGGCATCAACTAACGGGTAGCCTGTTTTACCATCGCACCAGGCTTGGAAATGCGCACTATCATGCCGCCATTTCATTCCTTTATATTTACTATTGAACTCTTGGTGCTTGCATAGACGTTGTTCATGAAACATCAAATGGCGATAAAATTCTCGCCAAATAATTTCATTTAGCCATGAGAACACTTTAGTATCTTTTGAATAAAGGAGGTCAGGATACCTATGCAATAGGGAATAAAGCACAAAGCGAGGGCTAATTGCACCAATAGCTAAATACGGTGAAATTCCTGAAGTCCCTTTAATGGCGGGTATGTCTCTATCATCATCATAATCAGTAATTTTTTCATTAAAAAAATGTGGCAGAAGCGAGCTTTCATAGGTATAACCTAATGGCCAGCATTTTGACACTCCCTGAGAATTCTCCTTAATGTTAGCAAGTGAACACCCTGGTAGTTTTCCTAAATAGTCAAACCCATTTTCTTGTACGCATTTTAACCACGCATTTTTAAAAGGGGTAAATACTTTAAACATCGTGCCAGATTTATTAAGTACTTTCCCTTTAGGTACGATAACGTCAGACTCAAATAAAACTAACGGTACCTCTTTAGCTATACAGGCGCTATCTCTTTGTTGCTCATTAAATTCTAGCTCGCTATTAGCAATAACTTCTTTAATGTTATGATCTGCACAATACGTGGCTAACCACTCAATTTGTTGTGAAAAGTCGTCAACAACGACTAACTCGAGTTCAATATTATGCTGAATGAGTTCAGCTTTAAGGGATCTTGCATGCCGCTTAATAAGGTCTATTTTAATTAACGACCAATCATGTAATTGCCATTGTTTTTCTGAAATAAAAAAAATAGCCTTACTTGCTCCAATAGAGTCATTATTGCTAATAAAGTGGTGTAAGGCGGGGTTATCATGCGTTCTTAAATCATTACGAAACCAGTACAGCAAAATAAGTCCTTAATTAATTAGGGGAGTTGTTATTTCAAGCTTACGTTGTCTTAAATACTTGCTAATCAAGAGAGTAGCTACATTGCATATTTGTTCCCTGCGAACTTCTAATACCCAAATTAAGAGAATATTTAAAAGAACCCACGCGTAATAGAGAAAACTCAACAACTCATTGAGAAAGTGAAACAATATTAATATGCATATCTAAGCCTAAGCTCGTCAGGATAAGGCGATAAATATGCTTGCCGTGATAAATACTCTTTTGGGTATTGAAGTAAGTAATGCTTAATTAGCGTTAAAGGTGCAATAAGTGGCACTAATCCCTTACGGTATGCGTCAATTTGCTCACACAACTCTTTTCTTTCATTAGCTGCCAAGTGCTTAGAAAAATACCCTTGAATATGCGACAAAGTATTCGCGTGTTTTTTACGTGTTGCTTGAACCTTTAATGCCGACATTAAACCAGAAATATATAACTTCGCCATCGCCTCCAGCGTTAAACTATTGTCAGCGAGCAATTGCCCTAACTGTTTATAGGCCACTAAATCATGACTCATCAACGTATATTTATATTGGCTATGAAAAACAGTTAGCTTATGTTTTGTTAACCCCGATAATTCAAGGTTTTGCCAATGTTTATAAGTGTAAACCCGCGCAACAAAATTCTCCCTAATGAGAGGATCATTTAAACGACCATTCTCTTCACAAGGCAATAAAGGATTAGCCTGCATAATTTCTTTTGCAAATGCGCCAACACCATCTGAGGCTAACGAGTTTCCCTCAGGCGAATAGACTTTTACACGCTCCATTCCGCAACTAGGGCTTTTTGCGCAAAAAACATATGCACTTAATGATGATGTCATTTTGGCTACTTTTTTACCATATTCACTCAATGCTTCTGTAACGTCACCACTACCATCGGGTCTTGCCACAGAAATAATATCATTAGATTTTATTTGGCGAATGGTTGGTCTTGGTATCGGTAACCCGATAGCAACTTCAGGACAGAAAGATTGATAAGTAACATGTTGTCCTAATTCTTTAATACAAAAATTAGATGGCTTATTACTGGCATCAAACCTAACTTTCTCTCCAATTAAGCACGCACTAATACCAATAGTTAGCTCTTTTTTATCAACTTCATGAATCATAACTTTCCCCTCTGACCTGTTCATTTATTTGCTAATAAATTAATGAACCTATTGGATTTAGTAACTTGTTAATACCTTGAGTAAAATGTAAAGCGTCATTTGCAACAGTATAACACAAGCACCCATTTTTAGATTCTGGATGATGCTTATGTGTACCATCAAGCATAATAAAATCTCCTTTCACATACTCTCCGTAACCGTCATGAAAAGAGCCATCTAACAACAATGTTAATTCAAACCCTTTGTGAGTATGCTCAGGCACTGAGCCACCGGGCTGAATTTCAAGTAAACTGGTACGAATTTCGTCTTCATCAAGCTGAATACGTGCTCGAGATAGTTTTCCTATGTTTGCTGTTTTACCTAAAGCCATATTGTTTAATACTTTAGGTAAGGGGTATGATTTATTATTAAAACTAATGGTCTTTTCAACACTAGGCTTAACCTCGTCAATATCGTTTGATGTCATAATACCTTTAGCCATCGCTTCAAAATCAATTTCACTCAGTTCATTAACCACATCAGCGTCGTCAACAATAAACCGATCTAAAAAGGTCTCTTCGAAACTTTGCTCTGCCACTTGCTCCGTCAGCTGAGCAATTTGTTGTTGACATTTTGGACACATATCAGCATGGATAGCGACCGCCGCAGAAAGAGAAGCTGGTAAATCACCATTAACAAATGATTTAATTAATTCAAAGGTAGGGTGGTGCTTAATCATGATGTTCTCCTAACTGCATTTTAAGTTTCGCTAAGGCTAAACGTAAACGAGACTTTATCGTTCCTAGTGGCAAGTTTAAGTGTTCGGCAAGCTGCTCTTGCGACAATTCCATGAGGTAAAAGCCTTTAATTACTTGCTGTTGAGTTTCGGGAAGGTTATCGATTACCGAAAGTAACTGTTGATTTTCTAGGTGATCATTAAAGGTGTCATCATCAGAAACCGTACTTTCGGCTAATGGCCAAATATCGTCACTTAAATTATCTTCTTTGTTACTTTTCATTTTTCGCAGCATGTCAAAAGTGACATTGCGCATTATGGTATAAACCCATGTTGTAGCAGCACCTTTGTCTTTGTTAAACATGTGTGATTTTTTCCAAACATTACTCATGGTTTCCTGTACGACCCCACTTGCTTGTGATTCGTTAGTAAATTTGCTGCGAGCAATATTTTGAATTTTAGGACCGAAAAATTTGAACAGACAAGTAAATGCATGTTGGTCGCGGGTTTTAGCAACGTCGTCAAGCCATTGACAAAGTTGAGGATGATTTATTATTTCTGACATTTGACTAGGTTTAGCATTTGTCGTATTGCATAGCAAATTAATTTGCATGGCATATCACCGAATTAACAATTAAAGATGTATTATTAAATACGGTGTGTCTGGAAAATAGATCACTTTATTTTAAAATAATTTTTTCTTGATGAATAATTGATTGTACAAAGTCTTTTGCTACTTCAAAACTATCGTCACAAACAAAAATCTTTTTTGTTTCATTCGCAATAGGTAAAAGCTCAAGCCACCTCGCAACTACCCAACAAGCATTGTCCAACTGTTTGTCTATATATAGTTCATTAAGCAGTGAGTTGCTCTTAAAAACGTTCCACAGTGATTGGGATAACATTTTTAAAGAAGACGCATTAATAACCCCAGCTGATGGGCTTAACTGTGACCAATTAGCGGTAGGTTCAATAGTAGCAAAACTCAAGCCATCGCTTTCTTGATAAAACGATGTCAGGTTAACTAACGACTTGCACTTAACATCAACTTCTAAAATGCCCTCAGGTCCTTGGTCAAAGTTAATCACTTCGACCCAACTCGCCCACTGTTCTTTGTGATTAATGTCTACAGTATTATCTTTATCAACAATAATAAACCCTCTTTGCTTCATTGCTATTGTAACTAAACGCAAATATTTCGCTTCAAACACCCTAATACGAGATATCCCCCCAGGAAGTATAAATATTGATAGTGGAAAAACAGGAACAGCTTTGCTGTTATTCATATAAACTCCTCGCCGGGCGATTTGAACTCTTATGATAAAGTTTCTAACTACGTTAAAGAAAGTAAAGTGCTTTTAGTCAAACTCATCAAGTAACGTTTTATCGTTACGGCGTTATTGCCTTTTTATACATACCTATATGCGTAAGCAGTCGGCTTTCTGAACAGTAAATAATAATAAAAAAGCCCCTATATCCTAGGGGCAAAAGAAGTGGTGCAACACATCAATATTCTGCACCAAAGGGGTCTGAACTATTCCATAATAACCATATCAACTACATGAACAATACCGTTTGTTGCATAAATATCTTTAACAATAACTTTCGCATTGCCAATAACTAACATCCCTGTTTCTTCATCTATTGATACCTGTACTTTTGTACCTGACGCCATTGTTAACATAGTGCCATTAGCAGCATATGCAGATAACGAGTTAATACTAGCACCACTAACGACATGCGATAATAAGACATTAGTTAAAGCATCAACATCAGCTAGCAATGTAGTAAGTACATCTGAATCAATTGCTGCAAAAGCATTATTCGTTGGAGCAAACACAGTGAAGGTTGAGCTTTCATCTGACAACATGTCAACTAAGTTTGCTGCCGTTAACACGTCAACCAGTGTTGAAAAATTATCAGGATCTGCCAATGCAATTTCAGCAATATTATTTGTTGGGGTTTTCATCATTTCAGGTGGTAAAATTACGTTATCAACTACATGAATAACACCATTATCTGCCATTACATCAGCAGCACTAATTTTAGCGCCATTTGCAAATAATGTTGAGTTTGCAAAAGAGAGTGAAATCATACTTCCATTGGCTGTAGTTACGCTATTACCTGCAGATTGAGCTAAGCTAATTGCTGCATCGGCTAGTACTTCGCCCGGCAATACATGATAAAGCAATATATTCGTTAGCTGTTCATTTGTAAGATTTTCAAGCGTACCAGCAGGTAATTTAGAAAAAGCTGCGTCAGTTGGCGCAAATACCGTGTAATCGTTGTCTAAATTAGCGAGCGTAATGTCTAAGCCTGTAGACTGTAATGCACTTGTTAAGATAGAGAAGCTTTCATTACTTGATGCTATATCTACTAAGCTCATAGATGGCGCTGGAATTTCAACGTCAGCAACAATAACGGCATCAATTACATGAATAACACCATTAGCCGTGTAGATATCTTTCATTACAATATTTGCACCACCAAACGTTAGCATGTCGGTAGATGAGTTAATTGTTAATGGGATCATTGCACTTGAAGCAGTTTCTACCTCAGAACCATTTAAAGAGTAAGCTGTAATAGCGTCAACGGTACTTCCTACAACAACATGTTGTAGTAATATGCGAGATAAAACTTCTGGATTATTAAGTAAGGTATTAAGAGTTTCTTCACCGATTAATGCAAAAGCATCGTCTGTTGGTGCAAACACTGTAAATGTTTGGCTTTCGTCTGCCAATACTATATCTAAGTCAGTCGCCTGAAGCGCAGCCACTAATGTGGTGAAATTACCATTAGCAATGGCGGTTTCAACAATATTTTCTGTGGGTGTGGTTACTTCTTTAGGTGGTAAAAGTACTGCATCAATAACATGAATAATGCCATTATCTGTTTGGATGTCGGTAGTGATAACGGTCGAAGTATTTACCAGTAAACTTTCACCATCAAGTGATAGACCTATCGGGTCTCCATTAGTCATTTCAACCGTTGTTCCTACCAAACCAATTGCTGTTTCAGCATTTACTTCACCTGAAACCACATGATAGGTAAGTATATTAGATAGCGTATCAGTATCTGCGAGTAACGCGTTTATAGTGTCTTGGCCAAGTAATGCAAAGGCATCATCTGTTGGTGCAAAGACAGTAAATTTACTGCTGGTGTCAGCTAATGTTGTATCAAGGTTAGTTGCTTGCAATGCTGCTACTAGGGTGGTGAAATTGCCATTAGCCACAGCTACATCAACAATTGTTGTCGGAGCAATAACTTCTTCTACTGCATTCGGTTTTGAATCTTTGTCGTTACAGGCCTGTAACGAAAATACAGTTAATAGTGTTAAGCTTATTACTTTAAAGTTGTTCATTTTTATTCTCCCAATTTGATTACATTAGGTAATACGTTAAGCAATCAAAAAAAGATCAAAAAAAAGACCACAAAATAAACTATTTATTTTGTGATCTTAAGCGTTTACGAGTCGTATAATAATGGTTAAGTTGCTTTTCTTTGAAGCGACTTACACCAATTTCACTCAATTACTGCCCTGTTTTTCTGGTTAAAACTCTCCAAGTTTACGTTTCTCTTGTGAATTTACAAACAAGTACGACCTTCATATTGTTTGTCAAAAAATAGTGTGATTTCGGCAACATCAACTCCTAATTTAGACATTGTGGTCGTATTCATCACTCTGTATTTGTCTAGTTGGTACATCCAATCATTCATTTTAACGAGGTAAGTGTCATCCTTAAGTGTAAGTTGTAGGTGATATTCAAGCTGGAATGCAAAGCCTTTATTTTTACCAACAGCAACACCTTCAACATCTTCAGCCGTTCCGTGGTAAGTTCCATCAGATTGATAAACCAGTGCCCAATTTCTATAGGAGACTTCTCCGTCATCAAAATAAAACTTTTCCGCGAGTACACCATTATCACCTTGCCACTTGCCATTAAGCTCCACACAAAATCGACGTTCAACTTTATCGCTAAAATTTTTAATGATCCCCCATGCAATAACATCTCCGTTAAAATAAGATTGAATGTTAAATGCTGGCGATGTGTTTTCATACTCTTGAATAGGATGAGAGCAACTTGAGAGTAAAAAAGCGCTCATCAAAGCTAATGCATATTTACTATTATTCTTCATTTTTTGTATTCCCAATTAATTCTGCTCTTAAATTTCTTTGACTGGTATCTGGTGACAGCCATATTGATAAAAAAAGCTGACCAAATTCTTTTTCATCAACTAAGCCAATATACTCATCGTTGTAATAGAACAACGATTGTTCGTCTTTTAGGTGCAGCGTTAACGTATCGCCAGCACGAATATTGGGCCATAGTTTTTCTAAAGCAGGAATAAATGCCTCATAACTTTTTTCAGGAATCTTTAAATGTTGCCATTGCTCTATCGTTCTTTCCAGTAAGTTTTCAGCACTTATGTCTTTTAAGTATGTTATTTTAAATACTAGAGTTTCTGGCTGACTTTCGCTTGAGTAGCTTCCTGACGGCGTATAGAGTGTACTTTGATATATATCCCAGAAAAGAACTGAAAACTTGGCAGTTCCCACTTTTTTATAAGCAGACTCAATCATTTTTGTGGTCATTATGTTTTCATTTTTTATATTGAGCCCATTCGACGCTTCAGCTATGAGTGTTAAAGCAAACATTAAGAAAACTAAAAGAAAACCCTTAATCATTTATTTTCTCCTCTGAATAAATAAAGCTTCTTATTAAGAAAAAACTTACAAACAAACAGCCCCATATTGGCGCTAAAATGAAGTACGTTGTATAAACGCTAAAACCTAAATCAACTTTAGATAAAGAAGCTCCAGCCAAATAACTTAACGGGGCAAAAACAAATCCGAAAATAAATTGGCCTAATTTTGAGCCACTCAAAAACATGAGTGATGACGTAATAGTTGCAGAAAAAGCAGCCCACAAAACAACTAGCCATAATGGAATGAATAAACTGTTGTTGAACATAAGCACACCATAAGCCGTAAGAATAGCGTCTACAAGGGAGCCAACAAGGGTAATAGAAATCACTAATTGTAATTCGGCATACCTGTTATTACTGTTGTAAATAGTAATAATTAACCACAATAGGACAAAGGCAATAGCAGTATTGCCTATAAATATAAGTCCAAGCCAAGCCAAATTAAAGCATATTAAATTAACAATCATATAAAGTACGTTATCGTAGGTTTTATAGTTATACGACAGGATACGGCTTTAAGTTTACTTATGTATAAAATATTTTAATGTAAACACAAAAGCATCCCCTAATTTTGTATGAGTTATTCATTACAAGGCTATTCGTTTACACAATTTTTTTGCTATAGTCTCACTTTCTAAGTCAATAAATAATTGAGATAATGAATGGCTAATAATGGCACTGAAAATCAAGCAGTTAATCCTCCAATCGAAAAGCGCTTGATAAGCCTACTCCCGTTTTTATTATTTTTGGTGCTATTTTTAGGCACTGGTATTGTATTAACACTACAAGGTGAAGAGTTCGCTTTTTATCAATTACCTGCCAGTATTGCAATAATTCCTGCGGTACTTTTTGCCATTTATTTAGGTAAAGAAAGCTTAAACGACAAAGTATCTCAATTTATTGAAGGTGCGGGTCATCAGAACATTATCACCATGTGCGTTATTTATTTACTCGCAGGAGCTTTTGCTACCGTAGCTAAAGCAACAGGCAGTGTAGACGCAAGTGTTCAGTTAGGTTTGTCGATTTTTCCTGATTATTTATTACTGCCTGGGCTATTTATTGTTGCTGCATTTTTATCAACGGCAATGGGCACGTCTATGGGCACTATTGCCGCCATTGCCCCTATAGCTTTAGGGTTTGTTGAAACAGCAGACTTAGACGCCAGTATAGTGGCTGGTTGTATTATTTCAGGCGCTATATTTGGTGACAACCTATCTATTATTTCTGATACCACGATTGCCTCAACGCGAAGCCAAGGCGCGCACATGAAAGACAAATTTAAGGTTAATTTTAAATTTGCAGTGCCTGCCGCTTTAATTTGTATTGTTATTTATGGCTTTATCGGCACCAGTATTCCACATCAGTTAGCAAGCGAAGTGTCTATTGTTGGCTTAATTCCTTACATTACCATACTTACGTTAGCGTTAATGGGATTAAACGTTTTTGCTGTACTAATTGTCGGGATAGTACTCGCTGCTTTTATTGGCATGTTAACTAATGATTATCAGCTAAGTGCATGGGTAAGTGACATTAATAAAGGCTTTGCCAGCATGCAGGACATTTTCATTCTTGCGTTATTTATTGGCGGTTTAAGTGAGCTTGCCAGACAACAAGGTGGCCTTGCAGCCCTTACTCATTTAGTAAAGAAAATGGCGAAGAAAATTAGTCCTAACAATAATAAACGCGCCTCAGGCATTGGTATTGCTGCACTCGCATTTAGTTGTAATTTTTTTACTGCGAACAATACGGTTTCAATTATTATTACGGGTGAAACGGCAAAAGACTTAGCTACCGACGGTAACGTGTCGCCCGCACAATCGGCCAGCTTGTTAGATATATTCGCTTGTATCAACCAAGGATTACTGCCTTATGGCGCACAAGCATTATTACTCGGGGCGACACTGAGTTTATCTCCCGTAGAAGTAGTTATTAGTGCTTTTTACCCAATGCTATTACTTTTTGCAGCATCATTTACTTTCTGGCGAATAACTAGGGTTTGATCTTTCAGGGATGAAATTCATTCAATTTAAAGCGGCTTTAATTGCAGCGAGAATTTTTTGCATCGTTGCTCTATGTAAAAACGAACAACAATGAATAAAGCCGTTTTATTAACGCACTGTTTAGACAACAGACTTAACCACTTTAATTCCAAGCCTTTTGGCCATGCGGTTTAAGTTAGCTCTATCGGTAGACAGCCTTCTTGCCGACGATGCCCAGTTTCCTTGTTCTTCCATTAATGTACGGCTAATAAGTTGCCGTTGAAACTGGTCTGTTTCAACGCGCAGATTAACTATTTCTTCAACAGGCTCATTAACGTTTTCATTAGCATTTTCTTGATGAGTAAAATCGGTATTGTTGTCTGGTATTTCCATATTAAGCAAGGCACCACAATCAGTTTCGTTAATCGTAATAATAGTTTCATTACGTTGCTGCATTTTTGCCTTAAGTGCTGCTCGGCTAACTACATGTTCGAGTTCACGTACATTGCCAGGCCAATGATACTGAGTTAAGTAGTTAATCGCTGCATGGCTTATTCTTAGTTGATTAATGCCTAATTTAATGCGTACTTTTTCAATAAAAAAGCCACTGAGTAATTGCACATCACCAACACGATCTTTTAAATTAGGTACCCTAATAGGATAAACACTTAAACGATGATATAAATCGGCACGAAACCGCCCTTCTTTAACCTCTGTTTTTAATTCTCGATTGGTCGCTGCAATAATACGTACATTAACTTGCTCAACATTATCTTGCCCAACAGGTTGGATCTCATTATTTTGTATCGCACGTAATATTTTGCTTTGTGCGGTTAGCGGTAATTCACCAATTTCATCTAAAAATAATGTGCCTTCGTTCGCTAAAGAAAATTTACCATCACGTGTTTTTTCGGCACCAGTAAACGCTCCTTTCACATGACCAAACAACTCACTTTCAATTAAATTTTCAGGCAATGCAGCACAATTAACGTAAACCATTGGCCCATGATGTCGATTCGACTTTTGATGTAAAGTTCTCGCTACTAATTCTTTGCCTACACCCGTTTCACCATAAATTAAAATATTAAAATCAGATGGCGCGACTATGTCTATTTCGTCTTTCAACTGATTCATAACACTACTTGCTCCAATTAACTCAGCCCCGTCACGTTTCCATGCTTGTTCGGTTAATTCTGCAACGACACGTTCCGAATGCTCTGCTTTATTCTCTAATTGTTCAATTAACAATGCGGTATTTAATGTTGCTGCTGCTATCGCGCTAATGAGTACTAAAGTGCGTTCAGGTATCTTGTCAAAGACGTAAGGTGTTAAGCTATCAATTGTCAGTAATCCCAATAACTCATCATCATAATACAGCGGCAGCCCCATGCATGAATGCACAGGTAAATCGCCAGCACGATCAACAAGTAACCCGTCATAAGGATCAGGAAGTGTGGAGTCTGCAGCAAAACGTACGGGATGTTTAGAGCGACAAATAGCTTTAAATCTAGGGTGTTCCTCTATCGTAAATCTACGCCCTAAGGTATCTCTACTTAAGCCTTGTAAAGCAATTGGCTTTAATACATCACCTTGATAAAAAAGCAAAGCAACGGCATCGCAAGTAATTGTTTTTCTCACCGTATCAAGTAAACGATCAAACCTATCTTTACTATTTAAACTCGATGCCAAGTCTAGCGCTAATTCGATGACAGCTGTTGATGAAATTTGGCTCATGTAATGACTTTTTAACTTATATTTATAAATTAAAATAGCACATAAGAGTCATATAGACCACAAAAACAATAGAGTCTATTTGACTCTACCAACATATAAAACAAAATAAGCTACTGTTTTAAAATAAGAATAAATAATGGCACTAGCCTTGCTATATCTAACGTAATTATAACGGGAGCAATTTATGTACTCACAATTTACCATAGCAAATCAACTGCCAAATATTGATCATGCACTTAATTACCAAAAGTGTTTGTTGGTAGGAAATTATCTTATGCTGCTTTCTTTTTTCATTATATTAACAGCAATTTCTATTACTTTTATTTTTGATGAAAACTTCACTATAGCCACTCAAATTTCAGCTCACATTGCCACCATAGTATTTGCAGCATTATTAAAAATTGGCTACGTATTACGTTGTGTTGCACTTCATGGCTTTGGCAAAAAGGACTTTTAATAATGTTTAACATTCAAGATCCAGAAATAGCGCAATTAATGAATCAACACACTGAGTTTAGCTCAGCAAGTTATCAGGTAAACAACATAACATTATTTAATAGAGCCCTTTTACCCATCATGTTGTTATCAACGCTTGCTCTATTCATGTGTTTTTTTACATGAGCTTTTGAGTCATACCAACCTCACTAGCTATGTGAGCATTTATACTGGTTAAAACAACCAACTACTGTGTTATTTATTTAATAATTTTAACAACTAGTGATTAAAATAAATGCCTTGTATTTGGCTGTTTTTCCTGCGTATAAAGTAGATCACCTAATTAATAAAACTGGTATCACACACAAGCTTATAAATACAAACAAACGATAAAAGCACATAAAAAAACCCGACAATTTGTCGGGTCTGGTTTCTCGTTTGCCACCATAATGATAAATATAGCGAGCTACACTTTAGGTTTAGCACAGTTGGGTGTATTACTGGTTGAATAATACTGTTGAGCTTTAGGCAAGTTGCGTGTTAGGTCGTCAATTCTAGTGGTATTTGACGGATGCGTTGACATAAATTCAGCAGGTGAACCTTGGCTTATTTTCGCCATATTTTGCCATAAGGAAATAGCCGCTTTAGGTAAAAAGCCTGATTTTGCCATTAAGTTTTGACCAACAATATCGGCTTCACTTTCATGCGAACGGCTATAGGGCATTAAAAAACCATATTTAACAATGCTCATACCTGCCATCATATAAAGTTCTTTATTTTGTACGCCCGATTGCGTTAACAGTACGTCACCCGCCACCGCACCTGCTTGAGCTAACTGGTTAGACGACATTCGCTCATTGGAATGGTGCTCAATAACATGACCCACTTCATGACCAATAATAGCGCCAAGTTGATGCTGGTTTTCAGCCACTTTCAAAATGCCGGTATAAACGCCTATTTTCCCACCGGGTAAAGCAAAGGCATTAACTTGCTCTGAGTCAAAAACAACCACTTCCCATGCGCCACTATGAACACTTTTAGGCACATTGGCCGTAATTTTATTTGCTACACAATTCACATAGTTATTGAGGGCTTTATGTTGAGATATTTTTTGCTTTTGTTTCATTTCGTCAAATGATTGAGCGCCCATTTTATTAAGCTCATTATCAGAAAAAAGCATAATTTGGTTACGTCCAGTAGACGATTTAGTACAAGCAGAAAGTGCAAATACAGCAACACAGCAGAGTAATTTAATTTTCACAAGGGGATCCTTTCGTCGGCTTTTATTCTATTTTAAGAGGTCTTGTCGTTAAATTCTAACTATTTATGCGTTAATACTCGACGTCCTTGTTTACTGGACTTCTATTGAAGGTAATTGAAAATAGAATGCACTACCTTTACCTAATTCACTTGTTACGCGAATATCGCTGTGCAGTATTTCTAATAACTTTTTAGTGATCGCTAAACCAAAACCACAGTGTATACCTTTTGATTCCGTTGCATTGCTTGCGCGGTAGCGTGTGTCGAAAATATACGCCAGTTCATTAGCTTTAATACCCGAACCATTATCTTTCACGGTTACTTTACAGCCACTATTTTCTCCCTCTGTCATTGATAATGTTATTTTCCCACCCTTTGGCGTATGCCGTATGGCATTATCAATTAAGTTACTTAAAATACGCTCAAGCTTGGCTATGTCGCTATAAACCATGGCATTTTCACAGTTTGGCACGATGGTTAAATTGATATTTTTTTGTTGAGCTTTTAAGGTGAATTTAGCTAAAACATCGTACAGTAATTCAGTTAGATTAAAATTTTCTAATGTAAGAGATACTTGCCCACTTTCAAGGTGTGCGAGTTCAAATATTTGATCAATAAGTTTATTTAATTGCTGGCAGTTTTTAAAAGCGGTGTCGATAAAAGCTTGTCGCTGTACTTGTTCAACCTGCTCACCTTTTAATGCGAGGGTTTCAATATAACCTTGAAGTGACGATAGTGGTGTTCGTAAATCATGAGAAATATCGGTTAAAATTTCGCGACGCTTTTTATCACTGGTTTTTAATTGCGCAAGTTGCTCGTTTATTTGCACAACCATTTTTTCAAAGGTTGACCCTAATTGGTGTACCTCGTTGTGACCTGAATGTTTCCAATGAGTGATATGACATTCTTTATTATTAAATCCAACTTTTTCTAACGCCATCATTTCTTTGTTTAATGTTCGAAGCGGCACCGTAAACACTCTAAAAATAACCAAAGTCACAATAAATAAAAAAAGCAGTGCCGCAGCCATGATCAACAATGAAATTTCTAATGTTTCACCCGCTTGCTGACGATTAAAAATCGATTCATATTGTTGGCCCGTCACAATAACATATAGATACCCTTGAAGTTTCGCGTCATTAATAACAGGCGCGGCAGAAAATATTTTTTTATTCGATAAATCTTGTGGATCATCTCCATAAACAGGTAATGGGGCTAAGTTTTGAATTAAATCAAGAATTGGTTTTACGCTTATTTTTTGGCGCTTAATTTTAGTGGGTATTATAGAGTGTGTTAAAATTTCGCCCGTAGGTGAAACAAAATAAAATTCAAATGCGGGCCCCAATACCATTAAAGTATGAAATAAATTTTTTAAGGCCGCATGGTCATAAACGCCTTGTTGTAACAACGGATTGTCTCGCGCTAAATTAGCCGCTAGCGACAAGTGTAGCTTTTGCTCAGATTCATATCGAGTATTCTTAGTTAAATGCAACGACCAAAATACCATCGCACTAAGGATAAAAAGAAAAACAACGAGTAATGCTAAGGAAAGTCGTTGGTATAACGATAATTTCACAGTCTGACACCTTGTGGAGAAAACTTGTATCCAACCCCCCAAACCGTTTGTACTATTTCAGGCTTAGTGGCATTTTTTTCAACTTTATTGCGTAATCTATTAATGTGTGAGTTTACAGTATGTTCGTAGCCACTATGGTGGTAACCCCACACCGAACTTAATAATTGTTCACGCGAAAATACTTGCTCTGGATGCGACGCTAAATAAAATAACAAATCAAACTCGGTAGAAGTTAAATCAAGCGAGCGCCCAGCCAATGTAGTTTTATGTAAAGTATTATCTATTTGAAGCGAGCCTATTGATAAGAAACGCTCAGGCATGCTTTGTGCCGCTTGCTCGGTTGCTTTTTGAGTGAGTAAATGAAGGCGTCTTAATTGGCTTCGAACTCTTGCTTGTAACTCAGGAATACTAAAAGGTTTTGCCATGTAGTCATCAGCACCTAGTTCCAGTCCTAATACGCGATCTAACTCGGTATTGCGAGACGTTATCATAATAATAATTTGCTCAGGTTTATCGCCTCTCACTTGTTTACAGACATCTAAGCCCGACATACCGGGCAACATGACATCAAGTAAAATAAGCGCATAGTTCTGTTCATTAAACTGTGTAAGTGCCTGTTCACCTGAGCTGCAATGGTCAACATGCAATGACAATTCACTTAAATGCAATATTATTAAATCAGCAATGTCTTGATCATCTTCAACTAATAACACCTTGTCCATTTTATACTCCAGCTAACCATTATAATTATTAATTAACTGAAAATAGCGAACGCTCAGTAGCAATAATTTTTAGTATTGCTACTGAGTTTGCGTAAAATTATTCCATACGCGTTATCGTAATGTTAAGGGTTGGATTATCCCAACGATGAGCAAAACTTAACACTGAATTGCTTAACCCATCGTCTTTGGTAACAACACCTGGGTGCATAGTTACAACGTTTACATCGTCGCGTTCCGCGTTATAGCCTTCACCACCTGCTGCTGGGCCTGGAATATCTGCCATTAATTCATTATTATTTTCAGTTCCTGCATCATAAGAACCGACATTGAACGAATAAATTTCACCCACTTCCATTGTGCTAATGTCTACTGTACTTGCGCCCGTAAATGCGTCGTTGGTGTTTACTAGCATAGTAACTACCGACAACAACATTGGCATAGCATCCACTTGTGTTACGGTAATGGTTTCACTATTACCGGGCATAAGTACGCCCTCGCCACTGGCTGTTGTAGAAAAGCGAGTATCTGCCAACAGATCAGTATTGTCGCCACTTTCAGCTAACACTTCTAAAGCTTCACTTGCAGACTCTCCAATTTGCCAAACATTACCTTCGTCATACATAGCAATGGCAACAGGTGACATGGGTTGCGCGTTAGTTAAGTTTTTAACTGTTACTTCAAAACTATAGTTAACAGGCTCGGGGGTTGGCTCTACAACGACAGGATCAGATTTATTATCACTGTCATTACAGGCACTTAATGCAAAAGCACAGACCGCTATTGCCAACCATGATTTTTTATTAGGTAAACGCATAATGATGACTCCTAATTTACAGTGATGGTAACTTTAGCTACAGGGTTTAACCAGCGGTGAACACGATTGTCTAAATCACTTTTACCGCCCGCTAAATCGTCATCACCTAAGCTGCCACGATGAATATGAATCATAGTATTATCTTCTTCCATCGTTACACCAAGGGCACCAGTACCGCCATTACCTGCAGGAGAAACAGGGATACCAGGAACACCTGGCGCGCCACCGCCGTTAATAATTTCATCGTTAGCTTCTGTTCCTGCATCATAGGCGTTTAGCATGAGAGTATAAGTGCCTGCCTCTTCAGGGATTTTCCAACTATTTAAACCAACAAAGCCATCGTTAGTTGGTAGCATCATGCTTACTAGCGATAAATGCGTATTGCCGTCGGTAGTAGATAATGTAGTAGAAACCGACATTGCAGGGGCTAACATTCCTGCGGCAGGGTTTTCAACAAGATCAGCATTGTCAGCCATTAATATTTCAGATAAACCAGAAATATTGCCGCCTTCAGCCATCATCTGCAATTGTGGGGAGGCTTCCATGCCAGATTTAAATACGTAATTGTCTGCACTATGGGCAGCAATAAGAATAGGAGTGTAATAAATGCCTTGCGTTAAATTAGTGACAACAATGTCTAAATTTTGTGCATTTACCGTTAAAGCTTGGCTTGCTAACAATACAGCAAGTGTTAATTGTTTGTTGTTCATGGGTTTTCCTTTGATTACCAATTAATGTTGAAATCAGTATGCAAAGAAAAACTCACTGGAGTTTCACGTAAATATCACGAATTTATCACAATAAAAAATGATAAATATGATGAAATTTTTTATTCGATAAGCGTGTCTAGCCCTTTTCTTTCACTATAAATATCTTGAGGATTAAAGCCCAAAGTTACATGAAAATCTTTCGATTTTAATAATAGTGATTGCCTAAAGCGTTGTGCCGATTCTGAACTAGCAACAACAAAGTATGTGGCGCTATTGTCTTTTTCTACTCGTCCTAAGCCATGCAATTTAACCGTAAATGCAGTGGCTAAAGAGAAATTATTTTTAGCGATGGTTTGATATTCATAAGGATTAACTAACGTGATATGAAATTGTCCGTGATCTCGCGCAATTTGATGTTGGCGATAATCAATAAAATCTTCATTAAGTAGCGCTTTCATTTGTGTTAAATAAAGTTCAACAATCGCTTTATCAACAATACCACCAAGATACACCAACCCTTGGTTGTCAGTTAATTCAACTAACTTAATTTCAATTGTTTTTATTGGCATGGTATTTTCAACTATTTGTGTAAGAGCCTTAGCTTGATGAGGAAGAATATGAGGTTGGCTAGTATCTACTTGAAGCTTAGTGTTGCTTAGCTCAGATTCAATCAAATGTTGTGCAATTGTTTTAGCTGCGAGCGTATAATTTAGTACTATACTTAGCGATAATAAAAGAATGAATTTAAAGTGTAATGATTTCATTAGCTGCCATGTTCAATGTATGTGAAAGAAAATACATTTATTTTCTCACTAAAAAGAATGCTTAATGTTATATCATACCTACTAAAAAGTCTGTTGTGCCTATGAAATTTATTGTTTTACCTGAATTATTTAACAACCTTGCTATTACTTTATACGACTTTCGGTGGCGTATATTAATTTGGGGGGCTTGTTCATTTGTGCTGTCTTTTATTCTTCAATATCAATTACATGAGCAAACACCATTACCCTTACTATTAATCACCTTATTCTTATTGTTTTTAGCATTGCAGTCGTTAGTATTTGCTGCTTTTATTTTTTTCTTTCAGCGCTTACCGTCAAATATGAATTTACATGATGGTTTACATCGTTTTTACCGCGCTATTGAATGGTGTGAAGCGCTGTTATTCGCATTTTTATTACCGCTACCCTTGCTACTTTTTTTATATGCACTTTGGGTTATTTAACATGACCGATATTAACAACACTCAACAATCACTAAAGAAAGTACTGGTTATTGGCGCGAGTGGTTTAACAGGAAAAGCGTTAGTTAACCTACTGATGAGGGAACACGCTGATAGTGAAATTCACTTACTGTTACGAACTAAAATGTCGTTAGAAGCAAAAAACCTTTATCAGCATATTGTCGACTTTAATAATATTGAAATATTCGACTATTTATTTCAATGCAATATCGTATTTTGCTGTTTAGGAACCACGCTAAAAAAAGCAAAAACCAAAGAAAACTTCAAAGCTGTTGATGTAGATTTAGTGGTTAAATGTGCTCAATTATCTTGCGCTGCTAATGTGGAGAAATTAATTGTGATCAGCGCATTAGGCGCCAATAGCAACGCTTGGAATTTTTATAATCAATGCAAAGGTAACATGCAACACCAAGTAGTAGCCGCTTGTACCAACAGCGATACTCAAGCTGTTTTTTGCCAGCCAAGCCTATTACTTGGAGAACGTAAAGAGCACCGCTCCGCAGAACGCTTTAGCGCGGCCTTAAGTAACAAGTTTCATTTTATTTGGCATGGATTTATGAAGAAGTATCAACCAATAGCCGCC
>JBMZCX010000003.1:0-81953 GCA_049613795.1 Thalassotalea sp.
GGCCACTACCAATTAATGTTGCCCCCTTAATTGGTGTGGTAATTTCACCATTTTCAATTAAATAGGCTTCAGAACTAGTAAAGACAAATTTACCCGAAGTAATATCAACTTGTCCACCAGCAAAGTTAGGCGCATATATACCATTTTTAACTGAGGCAATAATATCTTTGGGGTCATGCTCGCCAGCTAACATATAGGTATTTGTCATACGCGGCATAGGTAAATGAGCATAAGATTCACGACGACCATTCCCTGTAGGTTTAACGCCCATTAACCCTGCATTATGCTTGTCTTGCATATAGCCTTTTAAAATGCCTTTTTCGATTAAAACATTGTATTGCGACGGTGTGCCTTCATCGTCTATCGACATTGAACCTCGGCGGTTTTGTAATGTACCGTCATCAACAATAGTACAATGCTCAGACGTTACTTGCTCGCCAATACGACCTGAAAAAGTAGACGAACCTTTACGATTAAAGTCACCCTCTAAGCCATGCCCTACGGCTTCATGCAATAACACACCAGGCCAGCCACTGCCCAATATCACAGGAAAGTTTCCTGCGGGCGCTTCAACAGCAACTAAACTCACTAGCGCTTGGCGAACCGCCTCTTCGGCATAACTTAAGTAGCGCGCTTTACCGTTAACTGGTTCAAAAAAGTAACCGTAATCGGTACGTGCGCCACCACCAGAACTTGCGCGTTCACGTTTGCCATTTTCTTCTACTAATACTGAACAGTTTAAACGCACTAAAGGACGAATATCGGTAGCATAAGTACCGTCACTCGCAGCCACTAATATTTTTTCAAAAACCCCTGACAAGCTAACAATGACTTGCTTTACACGACTATCAACCGAGCGAGCATGTGCTTCAACCTCATGTAATAGTGTTATTTTTTGCTCTTGGGCTAAACTACTTAGAGGATCGTTCGCTTGGTAGATAAGAGGCACTTGTTGTGCTTTAAACGCGTGAACTGTGCCACTCTTTCCTGCATTAGCAATACCTTTAGCAGCATCAGCTGCGGTGGTTAATGCTTCAGGTGAAATATCGTCAGAATAAGCAAAGCCCGTTTTTTCGCCTGAAATAGCACGAACACCAACGCCTCGCTCAATATTGTACGAACCTTCTTTAACAATACCATCTTCTAACATCCACGATTCATGGCTACTTGATTGGAAATAAAGATCCGCTAAATCAACTTGACGCTGATAAATGTTCGTCAGGGTTTTATTTAAAAAACTAGGATCTAATTGGCTATCAGCCAAGAGCTCTTGCTCTACACTATTCATATCATTTCAACTTGGTTATAAACTGGTTATGTGCCTCTACAGGCATGGATTTTCGTATTTTTTGCAACTGTTCAAGTGAAAATGTAGCACTTACACTTCCCCGCTCTTGAGCCATTGAGCTTATTATTTCGCCCCATGGACTAATAATCATGCTGTGACCCCAAGTTTCTCGCCCATTCGCATGTTGCCCAGCTTGACCTGCGGCAACAATATATACTTGGTTTTCAATCGCTCTACTTTGTAGTAATGCTTGCCAGTGAGCTTCACCCGTGACTTTAGTAAATGCACTTGGCACAGTAATAACATTAGCGCCTTGGCTTGCTAATGAACGAAAAAGCTCTGGAAATCTCAAATCATAACAAATAGATAACCCGAGATTAATATGGTCATTAATTTGAACTACCGCAGTGCTTTTTCCTGCAGCTGTATAACGAGATTCTAAATAGCTTTTTTCATTATCATCAACAGCAACGTCAAATAAATGCAACTTGTCATATCGGGCAATTTGCTCACCTGTCGCAGAAAAAACACAACATGAATTTGTGAATTTATCACCTTGTTCCGTTAATAATGGAATGCTACCTGCCACTAGTGTTATTTTATATTTTTTTGCCAGCGAAGCGAGTTGCTTAATTAGGTTATTCTCTACGTGAGTTGCTTTTGCGAGCGCTAATTGATCGGCGTCTTTTCCACCAAAAAATAAACAACACTCGGGCAACAACACGAGATTTTCACCTTTAATAGATAGACAAGAAAGTTGCTCTTCAATAAATGTTAAATTTTTTTCAACATCAGGCAGCGAACGCATTTGTATAACCGATAACGTTGTTACAGCATTATCCATCCGATTTATTCGCTTTATTTAACTCATCTACTGGCGGTACCTTATTCGTACTTTCTTCTTTTATATCACTTTCAACAATCTGTGGCGGAGATGAACGGCCAACGCTAATATTTTGGCTTTTGCGGTTTACTTCTTGTAAATTTGGTTCGTTTATATTGCCAGTAACTTCAAAGTTTAATTCTGACCATACTTTTGAAATTAACACTTCATCAAGTGCTAATGCCCCTAAAAAAGTCACGGGGTTAAGTGTTGCTATCCATGCAATAGCAGGTAAACTCGCGCTAAAGTTAGGTTTATAGGTCATTCGGTAATCTAAACTGCTTGTAATTAAATCAGTATTACCTTTAATTGATAAGTCTCCCGCAGGACCTTTCATTTTAGCGTTGTCAGTATAGAGGACACCGTCTTTTATGTGAGCTTTCGCTTTTATTTCACTATAAAACATACCATCACTAAAAATATCGCGAAAATCTAACGTTAACTTTCGCACTAAAGATTGCAAGCTCAATAGCGAGAAAATACGTAGCCCCTTATCATCAACATCAGCTAAGTAGCCATCATCAAACTTAGTCGCCACATCGCCATTCAACGTTGCTAAGTTCCACTGATAGGGAGAACCTTGCCAGCTAACATTATAACTACCGTCAACCCCGCTATCCTTTATAAGTGAAGCAAAACCAAGCTGCTTAAACTCTTGTTCAAGATCGTCAACAGACAACTCCCCCTTAATTGAGGTTAGATGCTGCTGCTCCTGCCGTTGCCATTTCAGATCAAAATTTATATTGTTTTTTTTACGCTTCGCAACAAAATTACTCATTGAAAGGGTATTGTCATCATCTCGTTTAACAACAAAATTCACCTTACCTAAATTCAACCCTTTATATTGGCATTGCAAACAACTAAAATTAATTGGTGGAATATTTGAGAATATTTTATCCGTGGTCGCATATTCAAGTTCAATGTCTTCAATTGACGTGCCCGAGGCAATAGCTAATTCTGCACCTTCTTTCGTCGCCGTATCTGTTTTATTAAGGATATTGATAAAGTCAGCTTCAATGGAAATTCCCTGCTGATACCAATCTGGAAAAAATTTCAACTCAGCACGTGCTTGTACACTATTCAGTTCTAATATCCACCATGCTTGCTCGTCGTGCATGGAAAAAGACACGTCATCAATAACTTCATCCAATACATTAAATTGTTTAACTTTCCCACTAATTTTTTGGGGTTTAGCTAATAACGGCTGTGCATTGCTCCCCCCCGCCTTGTCAGCTCCGCTGTTGGCAAAGTTATTAACTGAGTCGATAATATCGACAACTAAAGGCTGCCATTGAAGTAAATTAGCTTCGGCTAAGTTAGCGGTAATATGAAAGCCTGTTAATGGCAGTAATACGTCTTCTTGCCCTAAAATTAAATGGGCACGCGTAAACATCACTTGTTCATGATCTAATACACCATAAAAATTCATTTGGTTGCTAACAACGGCATCGATACTCGATTGTTTACTATCCCCTTGAACGTTAACACTAACGGTACGATTTTCTTTAGGCGCTTTGGTAAATGGAGCAGGTAAACTTAACTTCGTACCCGCTAAGTCAGAGTTAACCAATAATTCATACGAAAATTGACCATCTTCGCTATTTTCTAATGTTAAATCGCCCTGCCATGCTAAGACCCCTTCAGCATATTGAGTTAGTAATGGAGGAAGTTGGGCTCGCCAAGCCTTTTGCTGCCAATTAGCATTAATATTAAAGTTTGTTTGGTAATGCGTAGGGGTTGATTGTGCATTAACATTCAATACTAACGGCATTCCTCGCCACATTAACTCAATATCATTCGTTTTAATCACGTCATTTTCAAAGCTAAGCTGCCCATTCACTTGAGTGAAGTTCATTGTAGGTGCTTGTAACGCTACTGAGTTATTATTAAAATTAACTGCTCCAGTCGCCACTGTATTATCTGTATTTTGCAGAGGAATGGTTAAACCAAAATGCCCCGAAATGTTATCGCTAACCTCTACTTGTGTTAAAACCGCCCCCACACTGTTTGTTAACGGGCTTTTTTGCATTAAACGGGTTACATCGCTCGCGTTAGTCTCATTAAATTCCGCATCTATTTGCAATAATTGACTACCAACCAGCTCATCTATTCTTGCGGTTACACCTGTAACATCAACGCCCTCAAGCGACCCTGAACGCCCAGTTATCAGCATACTGTTATTTGTAAAATTTAAGTTACCACTAAAATTTTTAATTGCTGGCCATTGTTGATCAAACTTGAACGTTGATTGTTGCAATTCAGCATCGACGGTAAATACGCCCTGTCGTTGAGTAAATGGAAAGTCGGTTAATGGTCCATTAAACAGTACCTTAGCCTGCTCAACATGCCCATTAACTAACGATTCGGTTAAATAATCAACTAAGCTTTGCCCCATTAATAAATGAGGATAATAATTAGGCACATGCTCTGCATTAACCTGTGTCACATCGGCTAACAAAGCCATTTTCACAGGGCTATCGCCTCTAGCATCAATAGCAACACTGCCAGCTAAATTAAGCTCTTCAGATAATAACGCTATATTATCTACATGAGTTAACACACCATTTTCTTGAAAGAATACCGACACGGTTGCCGCTAAATTTTTATAAGGCATAACTCGAGGAAAATGTTTGTTAAAGTCAACTTCACCCTCATGACTTTGCACATTAATAGCGAGTTGATTATTATGGAAAGTAGCTTCACCAGCAAGGCCATTAATACTTGGTATACCTTCATAATAATTTACAGCAAGTGCCGAAAACTGTGCATTTGCACTAAGCTCTCCCGCACGTGTTTGCCAAAAAATGTCACTTATATTGCCACTAGGGTTAAGCCCATAGAGAATTTTTCTAGCTTGTTTATTATCAGTAAGTAAAGGAGCTAACTGCGCAACTCCTGACATGTCTAACTCAGAAAGGTAGCCATTCAATTGCCCAGCTTCAACATTCAATTCAAACGATAATGGCTGCCACTCACGATTGTTAGAACTGAAGATTAACGGCGATGTACTAACAGAGAATTCTTCACTGTTAGTAATATTGCTAAATAGTAGCTGCCCTTGCTTAATATTAAAGGTTTGAATACTTGCTAGGTGCTGCCATGCTATTTGGTTCTCACCTAAAGCCACTTGTATTTTATTAATTGCACCTTGGCCAATAGTTAGCCATGCATCAAAGTTAATAGACGAGTGAGTATCTTCATCTTTAATCGCCAGCACTTTATCAAGCCATGGCGTAATATTTAATTGATTGGCCTCTACATAAAGCAACCCTTTCATTTCACTTAATTTTGTCCCTGTAACCATTAAGGAAAGATTAAGATTGTTGGAGGTTAAACCATCAACAAGTACTTGGCCTTCAGCACGGTGATGTTCGCCTTGATTCAGCCAATTTAATTCATTAACCAAAAACGTACGCTCACTTTTTTGAGTACGATAAATGACTTGACTATTGGTTAATGAGAAACGGTCAATACGCTGTAAAAATAAGTCAATAATATTATCAACAAGTGGGGCCTCACTGCTTTTTTCAGTACTAGTTACATTAATGAGGCTTTGATCAACTAGTATTTTTATCGCGTCTAAGGTGAGAGCTTTGGTCACTAACTCAAGGCGAGTAATACTACGCCAAAAGTCGAGATCAAAGTTAATGGTGCCAACAAAAACCTCAACATCTTTAGCTTGAATAAAACTCACATTCTTTGCGACTAATGAAGGGCCTGCACCATGCCAATCCATGTGCAAAGAACCAATCGTAACATTACTTTGGTAGGTGTTATTGATATAGTGTTGAAAATCGAGACGATAGTTATGAGCATAAGGCAGCAACAACCTTAATGAACTGATTAATACCGCAATAGTAACCAACAAAATAGCAATTATTTTATAAAATCGGTTCAACCAGCGGTTAGACGTTCTCGAAATACCCATTTACACTCTTTACTAACATAAAATCAAAAAGGTGTTTGCGCTTGTTAGCGATAACACTTTCATTTACATCATGACGACATCAAATTGTTCCTGATTATACATGGTTTCAGTCTGTACTTTAATTTGCTTGCCAATAAAAACTTCTAACTCTGCTAAATTATGATATTCATCATTAATCAACGATTCACTAACAAGCGTAGAAGCATAGACAATAAACTTGTCTGCATCATAAGCGCGGTTTACTCGCACAATTTCTCTGAGAATTTCATAACACACAGTTTCAACGGTTTTTAAATTTCCTCGACCTGAGCAAACTTCACACTCACTACAAAGAATATGCTCAAGACTTTCACGCGTTCGCTTGCGTGTCATTTCGACTAAACCAAGCGCTGAAAAGCCACTGATGCTAAATTTAACATTATCTTTAACCATAGCAGAATCAAGGCTATGTAACACTCTACGTTTATGATCAGCGTCTGTCATATCAATAAAGTCGACAATAATAATACCGCCTAGGTTACGTAACCTAAGTTGCCTAGCAATTGCTTGAGTTGCCTCGATATTGGTATTAAAAATAGTTTCTTCTAAATTACGATGCCCAACAAAAGCGCCCGTATTAATATCGATTGTTGTCATCGCTTCAGTTTGGTCAATAATTAATGAACCGCCTGACTTTAGCGTAATTTTACGGTGTAGTGCCCGCTGTATTTCATTTTCAACATCAAATAAATCAAAAATTGGTCGCTCGCCGGGGTAATATTCCATCACCTTGGTCAGTTCAGGCACAAATTCTTGAGTAAATTCACCTAATTGATCAAACGTTAGTTTGGAATCAACTCGAATACGCTCTAACGAAATACCAACAAAGTCTCTTAATACACGAAAAGCAAGTGACAGGTCTTGATAAAGGGCTGCTTTAATTTGTTTTCGCTTTTTGCGCTCTAGTACTTTTGTCCAAACACGACACAAAAATTCAGCATCATGCTTTAACTCGTCTTCACCAGCACCTTCTGCCGCGGTTCTAACAATAAACCCCTGATTTTCATTACAGTAAGGAGTAATAATATTTTTTAATCGAGTCCGCTCGCTTGGCTCTTCAATACGCTGCGAAATGCCCGCATGACTTGCGTTAGGCATTAACACTAAATAACGAGCAGCCACTGTAATGTCGGTAGTTAATCGCGCCCCTTTAGTACCTAACGGGTCTTTTACCACTTGTACAACAATATACTGGCCTTCATGCACCAAGCTACGAATATCAGGCACATTATCTGAGCTATTATCGTCGTTTATTATCAAGCTAGAATTAATATCTGAAGCATGCAAAAAAGCCGCTTTGTCTAGATTAATGTCAACAAATGCTGCTTGCATACCCGGTAAAACACGGATCACTTTACCTAAATAGATATTACCAACTAAGCCCCTACGCGCTTCACGTTCAACATGAACTTCTTGTAACACGCCATTTTCAATTAATGCCACGCGGGTTTCGCTTGGGGTAACATTAATGAGTAGCTCTCCGTTCATTATTTTTAACCTTTTTTCTGGATTGTGGTGGGTAAATTGAACTGAGCAAGCAACTGTGCAGTTTCAAATAGAGGCAAACCAACAACGGCACTATAACTACCGTTAATATGTGTAACAAATTGCCCGCCAACCCCCTGAATACCATAAGAGCCTGCTTTGTCTTGCGGTTCATTGGTATGCCAATAATTTTCAATTTCACTGACCGACAATGCTTTAAAAGTAACATCAGTAGTAACCACTATGGTTTGTGTTTTTTGCCCTTGAGCAACGGCTACTGCGGTTAACACTTGATGGGTATTGTTTGATAACATCGTTAGCATTTTTAGGCTTTCTGTAAGATTTTCAGGCTTACCTAAAATAGTATTTTGATAAACTACGCTAGTATCTGAACCGAGTACTGCTACGTTATTGGGTTGGTCTTGCGCTACATATTTCGCTTTTTCGAGCGCAAGTCTTGTTACATAATCGTGAGGGGTTTCATTACCCATAACCGTTTCATCTATATCAGCACTAATACTGTGAAATTGGTAACCAAGTTGGGTAAGCAGTTCTTTTCGTCTTGGCGATTGAGAAGCGAGTATAAGCGGTGAATTCATATTATTTAATCTTAAAATGTCGACGAATTTTTCTTAACAATAAAAATGCCCATGGCCACAACACAACAGTGGTGATCACTGGGTATAAATACTGAGGTAAAAAAATGACATCGGTTAAGGCGCGCTGTAACCAAAAAACAATTAAATGATAAAGTGTCGATATAATGCCAACAATAAGCGCCTGTTGCCATATCGAAAAGTTGCGTATTTTTTGAAAGTTACCTGCAATAATATACACAGAAAATGCCAGTGCCGCCGCATGAATGCCCAAAATAGAGCCCAGTAAAATATCAATAAGTAAGCCTAAAATCCAAGCAGTAATAACATTCACTTTACTGGGCAGCGCTAAGCACCAATATAATGCCACCACTAATACCCAGTCAGGTCGAAAGGCATCAACATCAAGAGGCAATGGCATAATAGTAGCCGTTAATGCCACAATAAAAGTCAATAATACGATAATTCCGTTATGTGCAAACATAATTATTTGGCCTCTGCAGCATTATCAGGGCGAGAAGAAAACAAGCTACTTTTATGCTTTGGCCAAAGTAATAACAAGTACCTAAGTCGGTCAATTTGCGCCACAGGCTCACTTTGTACTTGTGCAAAAGGGCGTGACTCATCTTGTCGTACCGATTTAACTACTGCAACAGGATAGCCTTCAGGATATTTTCCACCTAAACCTGAAGTCACAAGCTTATCTCCCTGCTTAATATCAGCGCTATGTGGCACAAAATTATGAGTAAGTCGCTCAAGCGTACCTGCACCATTTGCCACTAAACGCACGCCATTGCGACTAATTCGAACAGGCACAGCTTGGGTAACATCAGTAATTAATAATACACGGCTAGTAATAGTACCAACATGCAGTACTTGGCCAACGATACCTTTGTCGTCAATAACCGCTTGTCCTTCAAATACACCGTCATTTGCTCCACGATTAATCACCACTTGGTGCGAGTAAGGATCGCTATCAACGGATAAAATTTCAGCCACTTTAACTTGCGAATCACTACGAACAGGAGAAGATAATAACGAACGCAGTCGCGTATTTTCTTTTTTGAGCATGTTTAATTGCATTAGCTGCTCACTAAATAATAACTCATTGGCTTTATATTGCTGGTTTTGATCAATTAAGGTTTGACGTGATACGAGATTTTCTTTGGCCCAATTAACCGCATTTTTAGGGGTAGAGGCTAAATACTGTAACGGGCTAACTAAAGATTGTAGATAACCTCGAACAATGTCGAAGCTGCCCATTTTGTGATCAAAAAAAATAAATAATGCTGAAAGTAATAGCACCATAATGATTCTATGCTGTGGAGATGGACCGTGTTTAAATATCGGGTTCATGTAAGTGTTTAGCTCTCCGCTAGCGATCTATGCTATTAATAATAACGTTGGGCGATGATAAATATCATCGCCCAATAAATGAAACGTCTAAATTTTTTAGTTAACTTATTCGCAATGAAGAAACTAACTATTTAACCTCTTTTATTCATACGAGAATAAATCACCGCCATGCATGTCGATCATTTCAAGGGCTTTACCGCCACCACGAGCAACACACGTTAATGGGTCATCAGCCACCACAACAGGAATACCTGTTTCTTCCATTAATAAACGATCTAAATCTTTTAATAATGCACCGCCACCCGTTAATACCATGCCGCGTTCAGAAATATCTGACGCAAGCTCTGGAGGAGATTGCTCTAACGCCACCATAATCGCGCTAACAATACCCGTTAATGGTTCTTGCAGTGCTTCTAATATTTCATTGCTATTTAGCGTAAAGCTACGTGGAACACCTTCAGCAAGGTTACGACCACGCACTTCAATTTCAATTAATTCTTCACCGGGATAAGCCGAACCAATTTCATGCTTAATGCGCTCAGCCGTTGCTTCACCAATTAAGCTACCAAAGTTACGACGCACATAGTTGATAATCGCGTCATCAAACTTGTCACCACCAATGCGTACTGACGATGAATAAACCACACCATTAAGTGAGATAATACCTACTTCAGTTGTACCACCACCAATATCGACCACCATAGAGCCTGTTGCTTCTGATACTGGCATACCCGCACCAATTGCCGCAGCCATAGGCTCATCAATTAAATACACTTCACGTGCGCCAGCACCTAATGCCGACTCTCTAATTGCACGACGTTCAACCTGAGTTGAACCACAAGGCACGCACACTAATACACGTGGGCTAGGACGAAGGAAATTATTACTATGTACTTGCTTAATAAAGTACTGCAACATTTTTTCAGTAACAAAAAAGTTAGCAATAACACCGTCTTTCATTGGGCGAATCGCTTCAATATTTCCTGGTGTTCTGCCTAACATTTGCTTTGCTGCTGCACCTACGGCTGCAACACTTTTTGAACCGCCTGAACGATCTTGGCGAATAGCAACCACTGACGGTTCATCAAGAACAATACCTTGGTCTTTTACATAAATCAGTGTATTGGCTGTACCCAAATCAATAGATAAGTCATTTGAAAACATGCCGCGTAATTTTTTAAACATAAGGTCTAATTGTCCTTTCTGCGTAGACAAGACAAGCTATTGCCTGAACATCGTAATTATTTTTTGAATTGGCTAATCATACCCTAGCTTTCATGATATGTGATGCCTGTTTTTCGAAAAAAACACAATAAATTACATTTTTTTCAAGTAAATGGTCAAAAAGTTGTTAATTTCCCACTTCTCGCCATGAAATTATGCGATCGTTACCCCGAAATAAGCCAAACGTGATTAACGCTGATGGATTCTCGGTAAAAGGGCCATTACCATCAGTCCAGTCATATTTTAACCATGGTGGTACTTCATATTCGAATAATAATGGCCCTTGTTTGTTATTATTCGGCGCTGAAAAAGTAAATTGTTGAAACTGACCACTATTAAATTTTTTGCTAGTAAGCGGTAATGCAACAGGTATAGTAGCTGAAGTATCGGTGACTAATAAACTGTCACTATTGTCTTGGTCTGTAAGTCGATAATCAAATAACGATAAAGCACCTGCTGCTTGCTTACTGGCAATTTGAGGCACCGTACAATTATCGTCTACATGCGTAATAAATTGCGTGCCATTAAATACCTCTATCGCCATAGGAGCAATTAGGTCGGAAGTTTCAGGGCCGTAAGCATTTTCAGTACGCCAACGACCGAAACGAATAGTTGTACCAGTCGGATGTAGTGTGAGTACTTCAGTAAAGTCTGCATCGTCTGCACTAGTAAAGTCGATAGCCGTTACACCATCGCTATCAGTAATAGAAGTTATGCCTAAATTAATATCGCTAGCAAACTCTGCTCTTTTAGCATTCGCATCGTGAGTGTAAAAATAGTGATCATCACTATTAAAGGTATAGCTAATTTCCCCGTTAACATTGCTCATTTGAGCAATGCCTATTGTCGCAGATAACGCCATATTCGTTAACGTGTCGGCACCTTGTGTCGCATAATCTTGTGTTGGCGTAACAAGGTTCACGTCATTAACCGTTAATTTGTCAAAAGCACCAACATAATTTTCAGTGGTCGTACAAACACCACTAGGACAATTTGCTGATTTAGCAATAATGCTAAATTTAGGCTCTATTCCATAGCCTAAAGCGCCAATACTGGTATTTACCAATGTTGTTTCACCAACATAGGTATAGCTTTTAGGGCTATTGGTTGCTTCACAGGTACTAAAAATATCACCATTAACCACATTATCAATTTCAAAATGGTCAGGGTAAAACCGCCCAACATAAGGTGCTGTAGTAGAAACTGTATTAGCACCTAAATAGGTTGTTGTTTTTAAAGCCGCTGTAACAGAAATAATGCCAACCTCGGTCCAGCTAATATTTTGAGTGGCTTGCCCATTAACAAAATCACTAAATTCACGATTAGTTAAGTTACCCAAAGAGCCTGGCAATGGCGCAACTAAACCCCAACTTAAATTAACGTTATCGCTGGCAGGTAATTGCTCATTACCAAAGTTAGGGGTTACTGGGTTATTCACTAAGTCGTTATTATTAGTTGCGCTATCACCACTTTGCCACTGCACCGCAGTAATGGTTGTTTCAAATAATTTACCCGCTTTTTTAAACTTAGCATCACCCGCATTTATTGCCGCAGGGTTGGTTGTATCATTTGAGCTATCAGGTGCAAAATTTAAATAAAAGCCGAATGGACTCACAACAAAACTATTGCTACTGCCCGTAATATATGAGTTGGCTGAATTAGGCAGCTTATATTTGGCGTGTAAGCGTATTTGCCCTGCATCAGGGTAATTCAAGGTAAAAGGCGCGTGGCTTTGACTATTATTGCCAAAATTTAGCGATATTGGTGTCAGGTTTCCATTTAAGCTGTTAGAGCCTGCATTTGTCGTTAATATATCGGTATTATTAATATTAGCATTTACATTAGCACTACAGCTATTTGGGTTTTCACACTCAGCAGCCATTTCAATGTTGTTATTACCAATGAGAACCGCTTGACATAAGCCCGTTGCCGTATTTTTTTCAACGGCTTGAATATACAAAGTTTCAGACGGTTTGCCTGAAATTTGGTTAACCACTTTATTATTATCGCTCGTTGAATAAAATCGAAAACCTGCATCGGTAAATTGCATATTACAGCTTTCAACTGCACCATTTAAACAAACGGTATTTTGCGCAGGTGCTGGAGATGCGCTATTTAATGATAAATTTACTTGCTCAGCAAAAGTATAGTTAAAGTTAACCGTACCAATGCCATTAACAAAAGTACCCGCTTGAGTTGTGTTACCATTAGCTCCTGCAACATTAAGCGTAAAGCTTCCATTTTCGTTTACTTGATTACACGTGCCATCAAACGGATTACTACACGCTTTAATTGTCACCCTTTCACTGTCACAAGTCAGGCCATTACCGTCGTGCAAAATTTGATAGTGATTGAGCGCAATACAATTAGTATCAATCATATCCGCTCGAATTTCAGCTGCCGACTTAACCAAAGAATATATTCTTACTTCGTCAAATTTACCATTGGCAGAAGTATCAGATGCTAATGAATTATTATTATTTGCTGAATATTTTGAGGCGTTATCGCCAAAAATAATAGCCCCTAAATCGCTTAAATAGCCATTGGTGTTAATATTGCGTTGTACCACCAAGTTACCATCAACATAAATTTGAAAGTGATTATTTTCTAAATCCCATGTTACAGAAACGTAATACCAAGTATCTGCACTTCTTGTTGACGAAGACGGTTCTTCAAGAGAAAAGTCGCCATCAGCACTGTCTTCAAATGTAAACCTTAAACGCCCATTGTTCTGAATTCCTAAAGTAAAGTACTTATCACTAACTGAGCCCGACTGCTCAAGACTTGCATCAAACAATGTTCGTTCACCACCACCATTAAAGCCGCCTTGATTCCAATTGGTATGGCTATTGAACCAAAAACTAATGGTACCTTTAATACTAACATCGTAGTCTAAATCGATATTAGTAGAAAAAGCATTGCGGGTAATATCGGTATTATTCGTACCATTGCCCTCAAACGCGCGGCAATATTTACCATTAGGCGTTGAAGAGCCGCCAATATTTGTGCCATGGTTACCTAAGCCACTGTCGTCAGTAATCCCCGAAGAAAAGCTTGGCTGCTCAAAAGAGTAGAAGCCAATTAAAGGCTCGCATATAACTCGAGCCCGTGGGGTTCCATCATAATTATTTTTCGTTGATTGATTGCTATAAACTTGATTTATTTGGTCTTGTGTTAAGCCTCCATCAAAGATCATAAATTCATCAAGCGCAGAGCGAAACCCTTGTGAGTTAGATGAGGAGACTTGGTCAAACGATGTACCTATATATTTTAAGGTGCCGCTTGCCTGTATATTCACTGTATCAACATGCACGCCATCGATGTATAGCATTGTTTGATTATTAGCATGCACAAGCACCATATGATGCCAATTATTATCTAGAGAGTTAAACGAAAAATTAGTGCCATTAATGGAAGTACCACTTCCAGCGTTATATACCCCCCAATGCCAACTATCACCTCGGTCAATGTACATTAAATCGCCACCAGACGACATTGCTCCTAGAACAAAATAACGATTACCAGACAATGCTGTTGGTTTTTTAAACCACGTAGAAATACTAAAAGCACTAGGTAAAGGAATATTCGTTTCAATATGGGGTGGTGCGGAGAGGAGATCGATTCCATTTTCAATGAAGCCAGTATCCAAAGAGGTGACATTACCAACGGTTACTGCATCAAAGCTAGCAATGTGATCTTTGACTTCTCCCGCGACTCCATTATAACTACACTCATCGAAGCGGTAGCTCGCAATAGGTGTTGCCAGTAAACAATCATCACAACGCACTTCAATGTTATCAACTTGAACACCAACATCGTTATCGTAACTAAAAATCCCAAAATCATTCAGTGTGGGTTGTTCACTCGCACTATAAAGTACTGCAGCATCATTCACACAAACCGCTGTGCCTTGGTTATTGACAACAACTTCAAAATTAAACGGATCATTTTCATCAAAACCATCAACTGAATGCAATAATGAGGCATTGCCCCCTGACACTTTGACTAACTCGAGTCGACGATAAACTCCTGGATAAGTATTATCAGCAGCTAGCGCACTACCGAATTTATTCCAACGCGCTACATAATAATTATTATTATTTCGATAACCAAAAATAAGGCCAACATCATTATTGTCACCCACTTTATTCGCTGTAATGTCTGACGAAATAGCATAGTTATTCACGTTACCTTTATCGATTTTATTTAATGATAAATCGTAAGTTACCATGCCATATTCATTATCATTGTTACCTGTTAACGCGCCATTTATTGATAATTCGCCCCCTGAAATATTAAACCTAACATTGGTAACCTCACCATTCGTATTGGTAATATTACTATTAGGCCAATTACTAATATTTCGATTAAAGTTCCTTCTTTTCCAGCCATTGGAAGCACTACTAAAATTATCTGAAAAAGCAACAGCGGGTAACGATGCACTACACGAAATAGGAATGGGTGGAGTACTGCTTTTGCAAAAGCCTTGAGAGTCCATGTTATTAATATAGCTCTCGTCATAGATAAACTTGCCATTTCCATCAACAACTAACGATCCAGCCGCCGATACAGCTCCGTTAATATGGGCTTTGTCTCTTACTGAAATTGAGCCTGTTGCGTATATGTTAGCGTTAATATGCGCTTTCTGACTAATCTCTATAGAGCCATTAACGATAATCAGCACATTTTCTGGTTTTCCACTGGTATTAACCCTAGTTTTTTCAGGAATAGTAATGCTGCCATTAAAATATAGCACTGCCGTGCCTGTACCTGAAAAAATTACTTTTGCATTGGCGGGCAAGTTCCAATTGGTATGTTCATAAACGCCATGGCTAACATTAGTTTGGGTAAAGGGGTCTATCGATGTAATTATGGGGAATGGAACAACAGGATCAAAATCATGCATAACGCAGTTAGACGAGCCATTACAGGTGTTACTACCAAAAAAAACATTGGCGCCTTTAGCTGAAAACGTTTGAGGACCAGGAAAAACAGCTTTACAGTCAACAGCCAATACCGAGAAAGGAATAAACAATAAACTGAATAATGTAATAAAAAAACGAAAAATCATTTAATTAGCCTTTCATTAGCTGAACTAAAATTGCTTATACTCAAGAATAAAAACACTATAAACTGCGCGCGTCTACTAATAATTTACGTGAGGTAATAATTTCAGCAACCTCGCATTGACCAACGCTTTCTAGTTGATAATATCGAACACCATCAGTGTGTACAAAGCTTTGGCAGCTTAACGTTGCCATGCAATGTTGTAGCCCTTTAGCATCATTGCCAATATTTTCATAGTCTTGCGTACTATTAGCGCTGGGACACGCAATACCTGTACTATTAAGTGGGAAAACTTGCTGCAATTGCCATTGCATTCCCGACTGTGCCGCTTGAAATGCACGAGTACCAATCACTTCATAGGCCACAGCCTCAGCTTCGGTTGATAACATGCGTATAAGCGCAGTCCCCAGTAAAGTCATGACAATAATAATAAATACAGCAATAACTAAAGCACTTCCTTGCTGCCTAGCTAACGAATTAATACGATGGGGCTGATTAACATTAAGGAACATTGGGCACCTGAATTTCATTATTAAAACTGATTTGTTCATCATTTTGTTTAAAATTAAGCTGTGCCAATACGTGGCCGGAACGAAGCTGGCTAGCGCTATTTACCTGAAAGCCGCTGATATTATTGTCTAAGTTTTCTGCCATTAATGAAGGAACGCTATTGGGCGCTTGATCGGCCCGATAGCTTGCATAGCCTTGATAGCGATTAAGATTACCGCCCTCAACACAATAACTGACGGGAGAATCAATAAAGTATAGCCTGTTAGTTGGAGAATCGGCGGTAAACTGCATTGGCAAGTTTAGCGTAATACTCCATTCATTTAAGTTATAATCAAAAGCCGCATTATTATTGTCAATTTCACTTATTTTATTACTCGGTAAGTAAGCATCATTTGACGTGAGTGGATATACAATAACAGACAAGTCATTGCTAAATTGGCTATCGTCAAAACGAATTACTTTTACTGTTGATGAGGCAGGTAACGGTGCTACAGGGATCTCGGTATATATAGCTGCAGCTTTTATTGGCCTAAACTCTATACATTGATCTGAATTGCCAATTAATCGGGGGCTATTCGGTAGCGCATGGCGAATTTCTCTATTTAAACGTTCAATAGAAAACCTTGCACTGGCGATCAGTTGGTCTCTATCATTCGTTTCAAGGTAAATTCGGCTACCAAATTGTAAAAAGCTACTAACACCAACGGCTAACACACCCAAAACCACCATTACGGTAATCATTTCTATTAGAGTGAACCCTTGATTATTTCGAGCTATGCGCCGCATTAATAATTAGCCTTATAAGTTGAAAAATCAAGAGATAAGCCAAGAGGTGTCGTTACTGTTACGGTAATTAGCTTTGCGGTGTAATTGTTCGCATTGGTGGCACAATTACCATCGTAGTCACTGTCGTTACACACCTGAATATTGATAGAATAACGCAGGTAAAGTGTTAAGTCTTCCCCTTGAGAGTTTTGAATATAATTGCCAGATCCAGCATCATCTACTGACATATCATGATAATCATCAACATCATCAAATAATAAGCGATTATTTCCCTCTTCATCCCCCATGAGTACTGAACATGCCTCTTCAGTACTAATAGAGCCATTATTGTCTACGTCTTCACTGCAACGATAACGCCCGCCCGTATGATCTGAATGCTCATCAAAGGCATGACCGGTGATTTCATTAAGCAAAGACTGACCCAATTCAGCTGCGCGAATTTGATGAAGCTGGTCGGCGCTTTGTTCGGTTGCGGGAAAAATAAGACGAGTCATGATGCTAAAACTAATCGCTAAAACCACCATACCAATAATGGTTTCAATTAGGGTAAAACCTTGAACGCTTTGCATTCGTTTAAGGTCTGTTGTTTTAAAGTGCATGAATATAACCCTCATGCTCAATTTTAATTGTTAAAGCGTTTTCACCTGTTACAACAATTCGACAACTTTGAGTATTGCTACAATTAATACGATTACCACTGCTATTAACTAACCGCCCCATTTGATCAAAAGCAAATACATTGGCTAAACCGCTCACACTAAAACTTACGGCATGATTAGGGGCAACGCTAACACTGGTATGACTATACACAGACTCTTTACCGCTATCTGCTAGTGTCGATACATCACAATTGTTTGGTTTATTCGTGTCTGTTTTTTGTAAGCCAATATGAGTGGATGTTACTGAAATTTGCTGGCAAAAGTCACCATCAGTTTGTTGCATTGAGCGTAATTGCAAAGCACGTAAAGTAGTAATTGTTTCGTTGCGATAGGTATACTGTTCAAAGCCATTTGAAGAAAAAAACTTAGGAACAACTGTTATAGACAAAATACCGAGAATAATAATAACCACAATCAGCTCTATTAAGGTAAACCCTTTTCTAAGCTGAGATTGAGAATTAGCAACTGACTGCATGCTCCCCCCGTGTATCTTGACGATTTGTTATTAATAAAGGTAAAAAGAAATGGCGTTACTCATTGATATTACAAATAAGGAGAGCAGTTGCTCTCCTTATTTACATTTATTTACGCGGGTATTAACAGCCGCCTAGTGTTGCTTCAACTTCAGGTGGCGTTTCAGCGTTTGAAGTGTCTGTGTATGTAATTTTACAAGTAGCAGCTGTTGTAGCTTTACTATGGGCAAATTCCGCAGATCCTAAAACAACAGCTGATGTTATCGGTGTGTTCGTATCTAACTCAAGCAAGCTATCAATAGCTAAACCAGCTCCTGATGCTGAACCATCACCCAACGGATCAGCAACTGGATACCCATAAGCCAAAGCGTAATATTTACTACCTATCTGAATTTCACCCGTTGCTTTTGTTTCACCACTAACTAGCGCCTTTGCATGTGCTAAATTAACCGCACTTTTAATAGAACCTTGTACGCCTTCCATTACTGCTTTTTTAGCGTCACCTGTTAAATCGATAAACTTAGGGGCTGCTGTTACGGCTAAAATACCTAAAATAACAATAACAACAACAAGTTCAATTAAGGTAAAACCTTGATTTTTATTTATATTCTTCATAATACACCTACTTTAAAAGTAATTATTGGTTAATAACAATACTATAGTTATTGCTTAACTATTGCTTAATAGTAATTTCTACGTGGCTATTCGCTGGAAAATAGCTAAAGAAATTACTTACGGTATTAATGTCAGTGGTTACATATAAACCATTGCCGTCTTTCGACAATGTTTCTTTTAAGTGATACGAACAGCTTTTATTTGCTTGGTTGCCACTTATTGTTACAAAGTACTGCATACTTGAGTCTGTATTCAAAGTATTAATATTATTAGTTAACTTAGGTGGTTGCTGTAAAATACTGCTCCAAACGTCAATACAGTTAAGCGCATTGAAGCCATTACCTAAGCCAGTACCATTATTTCGACCGGCAACTGATGAAACAACATAACCTGGGCGAATACCATTGCCTGTATTTTCAGTAGTTAATAGCACTTCAGTACCATCATAACTTACTACATTTTGACCACCAGCATTAGTGGGCCTACCTTCGGCTTCCCATTGTGCACGCGCTAACGAAATACCAGTAGCAAAGCCACCCGCCATACCTTCAATATTAGCTTGTTTAGCTTGATCGGTTAAATCAATAAATTTAGGAATAGCCGTTACTGCTAAGAATCCTAAAATAACCACCACAATAACTAACTCTATCAAGGTAAAGCCTGACTGTTTATTCATAATAACCTCTAATATTTCTAATTAATTTAATTGTAACAACGTTTTACGTAACAAGTCACTGTTTAACTGCCATGAATCAGGCTATTTTCATACTTTTGTATAATACCAATTAGTATAAATATAGCTATAAACAAATTTAAATCAACACATTAGATACTTTTCCATTATCAGGGTTGTATTCAAAATATTCACCGCTCGCCAACATATAACGACACACACCTTGTGTTTCTTTCTCTGTTTGGTTTACCAATAAAATTGTAATTGGTTGATTCATAAAGGTTAATGGGCTATTCATTATTTGCTGCCAAATCAATACACAATTATCGATGACAACTTCGCTGTCAACCCAACCTTTTTTATTAACCCTTATGGCTTGGGTGTCTTCTTGATCACCTGTTTGGCCATACTGCTTTTTTAATAACACGATACTCGGCTGCTTATCCATAAACCATTGTGCTCGAATAGCTGCCACTTGAGCCGAAAAGCTACTTGCAATTGCTTGAAAACCTACTGTCGTTAGTTGTTGTTCTTGCTTTAAAAAATAGTACAAAAAACTCGACATTAGCAAGCAAACCATAACAACAGTAACAATTTGTTCAGCAAGTGTCTTCTCTCGCTTAACAAATACTGAATTTTTTGACATAGCTTAGCCTTTGAATGCCGACATCATATCCCACATAGGAGTAAAGATACCTAGCGCTAAAATTAATACCATACCCGCAACAATCGCAATTAATATAGGCTCAATACGTGCGGTTAATGTGCTCAGTTCGTAATCCACTTCACGTTCGTAATAGTCTCCTACTTCTTCAAGTAGCTCATCAACACGTCCAGTTTCTTCTCCAACAGCAATCATTTGCAACACTAACGGTGTAAACATTTCACTCGCTACTGCCGACCTTAATAAACTTTCACCACTCTCTATACTCCCGCGCATAGCTACTATTTTCTTTTGCATATAGGAATTATCTACCGCTTCTGACACTAGCGTAAGTCCTGAAGTCATTGGCACACCGGCTCTTAAAACAATAGCAAAGCTGTGAGAAAATCGAGAAAGTATTGAGCGTTCGATAACGGAACCAACAACTGGCAGCCTCGTTTTCAAACGATCCCAACCATGCTGTCCTTGAGGCGTTCGTACATAATAACGGATACCAAAATAAAGGAATAGCACCACTACGAGCATGATAGGCCAATAATCGAGGAAAAAATTAGAACTGGCAATAAGTGCTTTAGTTGCCCAAGGTAGGTCAGCACCTAATTTTGAAAACATATCAGCAAACGTAGGGATCACCCAAATATTCAAAATAACAATAGCGGCGGCTAATGCGATTAAGACAAAAGAAGGATAACGCAAAGCCGTTTTAATTCGCTTTCTTGTTTCTTGCTCGCGGTCAAAGTAACTGGCTAATTTAGCAAAAGCATCATCGAGCTTACCTGTGTTTTCTCCTACATGAATTAATGACACAAAAAGTGGTGAAAATAATTTAGGGTGACGGTTTAACGCGCTAGACAAGGCGTGACCACCTTCTAAATGAGTAGAAATTTCAGCTAATGCAGTTTTTAATTTAGGAGAACTGGTTGATTCCGTCATACCGTTAATCGCTCGTAAAATGGGAACCCCAGAACGAGACAAAGCATACATTTGTCGACAAAAAACAATTAAATCATCTAACGCTATTTCTTCAAAACCGAGTAATTCACCAATGTCGATATTGGCTAAACTGTCTGAATTTCCCTTGGCCGATTTTGCTTCTGTGATCGCGGTAGGAATAATACGCTGGCGTGCTAACTGTTCGGCAACGGCATCACTACTTACCGCTTCAAGCGAGCCTTTAACTTGGCTACCGCTGGCGTCTCGACCCACATAATTAAAAGCAGCCATAAATTAGTTATCCTGCAACGTCTATGGTTTCTACTAACCGCAGTACTTCTTCTACGGTAGTAATGCCTGTACAGGCATAATCAAAAGCCGACATGGATAACGGTGTAAATGTTGGGTTAGCTTTGGACAAGTTAGTAAATTCTTGTGCGTCATCACGCTTTAAAGCGGCCATCATCGGTTCATTCATTTCAAGCAGTTCAAATACCCCAATACGCCCACGGTAACCTGTATATTGACACGACTGACATCCCTTCCCGCGTTTAAACTGGGTCGTATTAGCACGTTCACCTGCTAAATTGGTTAACCATAATAGCTCTTGGCTTGTCGGTTGATGGTCAATCCCGCAATTTTCACAAATACGACGTACTAATCGCTGAGCGACTACTGCGCGTAATGAACTACCGACTAAAAACCCCGCAGCGCCCATATCAATCAACCGTAAAGCACTGGTAATAGCGTCATTAGTATGTAATGTAGATAAAACTAAATGCCCCGTTAATGCGCCTCGTAAACCTATTTCTACCGTTTCTTGATCACGCATTTCCCCTACCATAATAATATCGGGATCTTGACGTAGCGCAGTACGCAATACGCTTGAAAATGTCAGGTCAATTTTAGCGTTAACCTGCACTTGGTTAATACGTGGTAATCGATATTCAACTGGGTCTTCTGCAGTTATGATTTTTTTACTCGATTGATTAAGCTCACTTAACGCGCCATATAAAGTGGTTGTTTTACCACTACCTGTTGGTCCTGTAACCAATACCATACCATGTGGACGACTTATTTGATGACGTAATCTTGCGACCAAGTCTTCTGGCATACCTGTTTCGTCAAGCGATAAAATACCCGCCGATTGATCTAACAATCGCATAACAACCGATTCGCCATGCTGAACAGGCATCGTTGACATACGCACATCAACACTATGACCTTTTATTTGAAGATTAAAACGGCCATCTTGTGGTAAGCGTTTTTCAGAAATGTCTAATCCCGCCATTAGTTTAAGGCGTAAGACCATGGCTGATGCTATTTTATTTTCTTGCAGTACGTTTTCTTGTAAAACACCGTCTATTCGCTGTCTTATACGTAACTGTTTTTCGTCAGGTTCAATGTGTATATCTGACGCACGCATTTGTACTGCATCTTCAAAAACAGATTGTAGAAGCTTGCCTACGGTTGCATCGCCTCCCTCATCAATGAAAGAGCTTGAAAGGTTAAAGTCAGAACTTTGATCGTATTCTTCGCCTAACTGAGAAGCAAAAGACTCAATATCTGCGGTTCGACGATATAAGCCGTCAAACGCTTCATATAGTTGTGACTCCATCACAACTGCAAGTTTTAGTCGTTTGGGTGCAAGCATTTGCTCAAGTTGGTCTAAGCCGCCTAAATCGGCAGGATCACTCATACCAATAAGTACCGTATCGCCTTGGTCTTCAATAATTAACGCATGCAAACGGCGAGCATGAATTTCAGGTAAAAGCTTAGCAACTTCGGTTGGAATTCTACGTTGGCTGATATCCAAAAATGGCACATCCAGCTGTTGAGCTAAAAATTCAAGTAATTGCTGCTCGCCAATATGGCCTAGCTCAATTAAGGTGTCACCTAATTTTCTACCTGTGGTTTTCTGACTATTAAGGGCTTGCATTAACTGTTCATTAGTAATGATATGCTCATGTACTAATAAATCACCTAGTCGCATTTTTAGCTTGGGTGCAGCCATGCTTATTCTCCTAACTCTAGTATTCTATTTTTAGCAAATTGGGCGGTATTATTTGATAAGTCTTGCTGAATAATAGCATTTTTATAATTAACTTTAGCCTCGTTAAACCGGCTTTGACTGTCTTGCGCTATTGCTAAACCAAGCCACCACCGCCCCATATTAGGCGATAATGTCGTTAATATTAAATACGCCTGTTCTGCCACTTCAAATTGATTTAACTGCTGTGCCGTTGTTGCTAATAATGATTGATATTCAATTGTGCTAACCTCTGGGCGTTGTGCTAACACGTCTAACGCTAATGCCGCTCGGCCTTGCTTTAAGTATATACGCGCTTTCATTAAACGAAATTCAATATCGTTAGGCGTAAGTGCTAATCCTTGGGACAATAAATTTAATGCTGGCTGGTACGATTGCTTGCCAAACCATAATGCCGCTAACTGCTTGCGAGCAGGTTTATGGGTTGGCGTAATTAATAAAACGTCTTCAAATAACTGCTCAGCTTTTCTTATGTTATTTTGACTTAAAGCTTGTTCTGCTTGAGCAACTTTCTTAGCCGTTAACTGAGTTGGCGTAAGTTGTTTACGTGAAATAGTTAAGCTTGGTTCAGTGTGTTTAACGGCTAATGGAACAAGCTTTTCATTTTCTTTATTAACATTGCTAGTAGCCAAGGTGCCGTTTGCTTGTTGAAGCGGTGCTGTTCGTGCACGAGGTTGTGTTTCAACTTCAGCGATTTTATTTTCGCTCTTCACTTTTGGCTTAACCATCACTGTAGTCGCTACTGGCGGTTGTATTAGCTGGCTAGCCGGTTCGCTTTCTTCTAACGTGCCAGTTTCATCCGTAACTTTATTATTAACGCTAGGCGCTCCTGCCATTTTTTTTGTATGAGTAATAGCGGGCACTGTAGGATTAACTGATGATTTTTTTGCTGATTGAGCGGGTAAAATCAGGGTACTTTCTCCCTTAGCAGCCATTTTTTGCCAAACAATAATCGCTAATGCAGCCACAAGCGATAAAATTAGTAAGGTAATTAATCTACGTTGACTTTTAGGAGGATCAATAATGACAGCAGTGCTATTAGACGATTCTGTTGCATTGTTTTGCTGTCGCTTGTCTAAATCTTTTAGCATTTGATTAATAACGCTCATTGCTGAACTCCAATAAACCATGCAGTGATACAAACAGCCAATAGCCCTATCATGCCAATTACTTTTAGGTGCTGTTGCCGCTTAAGTTTATGCTCGGTTCCTTCAGTATCTTTAACCGCAGAGAGTAAATAATCTTTGGTCATTTGATACTGCCCTTGCCCGAAGCTCAACATCATCATTTTATGGCATAAAATATTAACTAAACGTGGTATGCCACCACTATAAAGGGCTATTTTCTGGCATAACTGGTGGTCAAATAATGCGGCACCTTTATACCCAGCAACATTAAGCCGATGATGAATATAACTTTCTACTTCATGCACGTTCATCGCCCGCAATTGATATGAAAAAGTGATCCGCTGCTTTAGTTGCCTAAACGCATTTTCAGCTAAACGTTGATCTAATTCTGGCTGAGCAAATAACACCACTTGTAATAGTTTTCGGGTTTCGGTTTCTAAATTAGTAAATAAGCGTAGTGCTTCTAAGCTTTCAGCGGGTAATGCTTGGGCTTCATCTAAAATTAATACCACAGAACGCCCTTCATTATGTAGTTCAAGTAAACGGGTTTGTATTCGTTGCGTGAGCAATTGCACCGTCATGCGCTGTGCTTGTTTAACCCCTAACTCAACGGCGACTGCACGCCTTAATTCATCTGGCTTTAAGTAAGGGTTGGGAATGTATGCCGTGACAAAATATTCGGGTATTTCATTTAACAACTTACGACAAAGTAATGTTTTCCCAGTACCAACTTCCCCTATAACTTTAATAAAACCTTCACCACTTTTTAATGCGGTAAGCAATACTGCAAAAGCTTCATGATGTGGCGCTAGCCCAAGATAAAAACAGGTGTTGGGCGTTAATGTAAAGGGAAGTTCCCGTAAACCAAAATGATAAAGATACATAACTAATTACCGATAACGCCCCCTAAGCTTATTATTCGCTTTCTTCAGGGAACCATTCTTTTAATAAAGCGCGAGCATCCTTTAGCTGATTGGTCCATGTATCTTGCCCAATAACAATAGGCTTTAATAAAATAACTAATTCTTTTTTCTCTGTGCGACTACTTTTACTTTTAAAGAGTTCACCCACTAAAGGAATATCGCCTAATAACGGTGTTTTAGACTCTGAATCTGTTTTTCGAGTTTCAATAAGGCCGCCAATAACCACTATTTCACCTGATTTCGCACGAATAATGGTATCTGACTCGCGCACGCTACTTTGTGCCAGTGGTAGAACAATGTCTTCACTATTTAAACGAATTGTTTTTGTTTGTTCTGCGGTTAACGTAACCGAAGGGTGAACATGAAGAATAACTTCACCATTTTCATCAATTTGTGGCGTAACATCTAATGCAATACCTGAAAAGAAAGGCGTTAGCTCAATTTCAGGTGTCGTCGTTGTTGCAGTACCTGTAGTAACCGTACTAGACACTTCCGTAACAAAGTATTCATCTTCGCCAACTTTAATCACCGCTTTTTGGTTATTGGTTGCGGTAATTCTAGGACTAGAAAGCACCTGAACATTGCCTTGAGATTGTAATAAATCAATCACACCACTAAAGTCTTTATTAATGAAGCTTAATCCTGAAACTCCACCAATGGTTGATGAAATAACATTACCTGCAATAGAGCCGTTAGTTGAAAATGTTAAATCAGTACTGCCTGCATGGCCCAGCACTTTATCCCACTTAACCCCTTGTTGATAATCATCATTTAAGGTTACTTCCATTATTTTCGCTTCAATAATAACCTGGCGGCGTAAATGGTCTTGCGTATCGTTAATGAAATTTTTCACCGCTAAAATTTCTTGAGGAAATGCGCGTACCGTCACTAAGCCTGCTTGAGGAGAAACAATAACAGAACGACCACTCTCTTTACCTACAAGTGCCGTTAACGTTTCTTCTAATTCTAACCAAAAGTCAGATTCATTTTCGGTATAGATATTGGTGCCACTATTACCACCTTGTTGCTGATTATTCTGCCCACTGCCACTACTATTATTTCTGCTGTTATTATTACTGTTATTACTGTTTCCGTTATTACCACCACCTGAATTAGGGTCATTTTCTGAAACGCCTCCCGAGTTTATACGTGTACTTGACGTACCAAAGCGCTTAACAAATAAATAATTTAGTGGAATAGTTTCAGTGCGAATGCCGGCTGGATATATTTGAATCACTCGGCCACTACGACGTACTTCATAACCATAAAGTTGCTCGACCACGTCAAAGACTTCATTTAACGTAACATCTTTTAAATTAAGGGTAATTGCACCACTTACTTCAGGATGTACGGCAATACTATATGGAGAGTCATCAACTAACGCCGCAAAAAACTGTTGTGCACCTACACCATTAGCCGCAATTTCAAGCCTTTTTTCGGCTAATAAACCTTGTTTAGCTTGCGCCATATTTTCTTGCATAAGTTCTTGCTGAACAGAACTTGGCAATTGGCTTAACGGTTTAGGTTGTAATTTTTTATCTGTTTCAGTAATCGCTTGATCTAAAGCGTTATTTACTTGCTTAGGTGCGTCGGGGGTTGATTCACACCCAAGTACAAAAACAAGCAAAGAGGCTAAGGTGATAGTTATTTTAATTTTTTTCATCAGTCACTTACTTTTCATTATGAGTTGCGATAACAGGCGAATATAACGACAATTCAAGGCGTTTATCTGCTGCCGATAACACCACACTTTTTTTATTAATTTTTTTAAGTTGATACTGCTCAATACGATCACCAAGCTTAAGCACCTTTCCATTAATGACGACGGTAAGCGCTTTCTCACTATCAACTATAGATTGTAATTGCATTACAGTGATAGTTTTAATCTCACTGCCTACTTGCCCGCTTGCCGATAATGGCCGCGTTGGGTCAACTTCTTGCGCCGTTACTGTAGTCGATAACATCACAGCTATTGTCAGTATTACCAATTTATACATTTGTTTATACACCAATAAATTCCCGCTTGGTACTTAAGCTATAAAGTTCAACTTCCAGCTTACCCGTAGGGTATTGTGTTAAATTATAGTCAAATTTATGCCAGAAAAAAGTCCACTGAAGCTGTTCTAACTGCGACATGTAGTCTCGTAACTGTAAATAGCTTCCCGATAAGGTGAGTTTAATGCCATGTTTGTATAAGGTTAGCACTTGCTCGTTTTCAATAGTTCTAGCTACTGGTTCGGTCTCGTTGAGCGGAGCCTGAGTACTATTTAACGCCACCACTTGTGCAGGAATTACTTCAAACGCTTTTAACGACACACCTTTTTGCAATTTTAATAAGTCAATTAACGCAAAACGCATTTGAATAGGATCTATCAGGTCAGACGTTAACGCCAGTAACGCACTGTCTATTTGTCCCAATTGATTTTCATATTGCAGTATTTGTTCATTAACTTGTTGATTGGGGTCTTCAGATAGTGCTTGTTCAAAAATGGCAATAGTTTGCTGCTTTGACTTTAGCTGCACAGCAATTTTTTTATTATCTTTAATAAAAGTATTGCTACGTATCGTATTTTCATCAATAAATAAGCTGTGTAAAATAAAAACAATTGCGACAGCACCCGTCAGTAAAATAAGCATTTGTTCGCGCAATGTGATGACTTGAAATTTATCACTGTATGTTTGCCAAAATTTATTCATTATCTTGGCTCCCCATTTTTACCATCACCCGTAGAACTTACGCTAAACTCAGTCAAACCTTGATCATTTTCAGATAAACTAAAATGAGTAAAATGCTTACCCGATAAAAACGTTGAAGACTCGAAGCCCGCTAACCATTTAGGAACAATATCAGGTTGTTTGGCTAGCCCTTTGAAAAATAGTTGCCCTTGGCTAATTTGTACTTGTTTAAGACTAATATCTTTGTGATGTAATGTCGCAAGTTCCGTCATCGCAGAAGAGTATCCCGCCGCGAAGGTTTGCGATTGATCAGTTAACTGGCGATGTAAATCTTTTTTATTAATTAATACAAGTTTTAACGTAGCAAGACGCTCCATTAAGTTAGCATCGGCTCTATTGCTACTCACTTTTTGTTGTAGTTCGTCTAAAAGTTTTTGCTGTTGTTGTTGTTGCTGGCTAAGTTGTTGATAGTTCTGTGCCAGTTGTTCAGTGGTTAACTGACTATACACACCCCAAGCAATCATTATCACAAGTAATAATCCCCATATACCAACAACTTTTGATAGCGTTAATAATGGATGCTTGGGCAGTAACTCGGGTTGAAGCAGGTTTATTGTGAACTTTGCCATAGTCTACACCTCACCCACTAATGACAGCTGGGTAGCACCAAAGCAAGCACTGTAAGGTTTTGATTGCGCCACGGACTCAGGTAATGAAAAAATATTAACCGTAACATGAGTGTTTTCAGCCAATTTTCGCGCTAGAAACGCTTCATGTTCCATTGGCATTAATACTTCAATTGAACGAATGGGTGCTTGTTTTAATTGACGTTCGTAGTAGTCAGTTGAACGCTGTATTTCAACACTTAATGCGTCGACTACACTCATGGTCAATTCATCTTCAGACTTAGTTGAAATAGTTGCCATGCCTCTTAATCGGCGATAAAAAAACAACTTACCCTGTTTAATAATAAGTAATAGTACTTCTTCATTGGGCTGCTGGCATACTAACAAACAAGCATCATCACTTTGAGGCACTAAACTGGCGAAGGCAAATTCTTCAGTAGTAATAGACTCAACACTAAAGTCATCGTCCATTAGCTGTTGAACATAAGTAGACAATTCACTTTTCGATGCGCAAACCACATGAATTTTTTCAACTCCACCAACGGTGATCGGTGCTTCAAAATAATCTAATACCATGTCATTCGGCGCAATTGAGACTAAGTCTTTAATTTGCCACTTTAATGCTTCATTTAGCTCTTCGTCAGGAATATTAGGTTTGTCTATTTGTACTATTTGGCTTTGCTGCCCAGAAAGTACAAGGTGACACTCTCCGCTAAGCGAGTGCTCTTTATATAATTCTTTTAATGACAGAGAGTAATTTTTGTCTGGCGCTGACAATTCATTAAAGCCAACTGACAAGTCATTGTCCACGCGACAATAAGCAATTGATTGCTGGCGGAAGCACAGTCCAAGCTGGCTTTTATTTTTAGGCTTAGAAAATAACGTTCTTATTCGCATAATTAGTGACATTATCGATATTGTTGTTAGTTTAAACGAATTATCTAATTTTCATTATCCCTGATTCAGTGCCTTGCGCAAGTTTTTTAAGTATTATAACGATAATAAAAAATTATTAAGCAAATAATATTGCTCATATTTATGAAAAACAAGTCTATATTACAAGCGATTCAACACCCTCTATTTAGCCAACACAAAGTGAGAGTTTCAATTAAACGTGACGACCAAATTCACCCGATTATTTCGGGTAATAAATGGCGTAAACTTTATTTTAACTTACGCTTGGCAAAATCAAAAAATTACCAAGGTATTATTAGTTTTGGCGGCTGCTATTCTAATCATATTCATGCGCTTGCTTTTGCCTGTAGGCAACAAAACCTAAAGTGCATCGCCTACATTAGAGGCGAGGAATCTAGCCAAAGTAATTACACACTGTCTTGGGCTAAACATTGGGGAATGACGCTTATTTTTCTTGATCGTAAAACTTACAAGCAACGACAAGACGAAAGTTTTTTAAAAGACATACAACAGCAATATCCAGACTATTTTATTGTCCCTGAAGGCGGCAGTAATCAACTTGCATTACAAGGTGTTGGCGAAGTAATTACTGAACTAAACCAGCAATGCACCTTTGACACATTATTAGCGCCTGTTGGTAGTGGCGGTACATTAGCAGGGCTTATTAAGCAAGATAACAATCAACATGACATATTGGGGATTGCAGTATTAAAACAAAGTGATTACCTACATAAAGAGGTTAATAACTTACTCGGTAATGAGGTGGAGTATCGTCGCTGGTCAATTATCAACAATTATCATGGCGGAGGTTATGCGAAATTCAGTGCCGACGATGCTCAGCGGATTTTGCAATTTTCAAATGAAATAGGCATCCCATTTGAGCCTATTTACACAGGAAAAATGCTACTGGCTTTACTCGGTTTATTAGCACAAGGGTACTTTAAAGTAGATCAGCATATTGTATTACTACATACTGGTGGCCTGCAAGGCATTGCTGGGTTAATAGAACAAGGAAGATTAAACCCAACCGACTGGCTTATACCGCCTGAGCCACCGGCTTGATAAAAAAGTGCCCTTGACCACCATTGATCCCCAAGGCTTCTAATACCTGCCACTCCTCTTTACTTTCTACACCTAATGCATAAACATTAATGTTTAGAGGAGTACAAATAGTCTTTAGACTTTGAATAACTGTTTGATTTTCAGGCTTATGCTGAATATTCAACACCACACTTCGATGAAGCTTTAATGCCGAAATAGGACATTCTTTTAAATAATGCGTACTCATGACATATTGCCCCACTTTATCTGCAATTATCGCTATCCCTTGGTTATTTAAATGAAAAATTATAGGCTTTAGTTGCGCGAGATGGTTAACCAAATGATACTCACTAATCTCAATAATAATTTTTTTTACAATACTAGGATATTGGTTTATCAAATCATAAAATTGAGCAATAAACTGTGGTGATAATAATGACTCTATCGATAGGTTTAAGCTACAACTAGCTTGCTCTTTTTCATAAGAAAGCAATTTACACACTTGCTCAAATATAAGTAAATCAACCTCTTTGCTAAAGCCGCACTTTCGCACCATCGGCATAAATATTCTTGCACTAATTAGCTGCCCCTCAGCATCTCGCATTTTTGCTAACACTTCTTGGTGACGTATTTTCTTGGTTGCTTGATCAACGACTGGCTGAAAATAAATAATAAAGGCGTTCTTTGAAATAATGCTGTTAAGCATGGTTCGCCATTTAAGCGAGCCTTGAGCTTGCTCTACTTCATCTTTATCGTACATAAACCATTGTGACGGCCCTTGCAATTGTGCTGATCTTAATGCCATATCAGCCTCTGCCATTACTTGATAAGGTTTTGCTGAGTGACGAAAAAAACTAATACCTAAATGAATACACTCATCATTGCTGATCCCCACAGGTAAAGACACCGACATTAAGTTGTTAATTAAACGGGTGGCAAGCCTTTCAGTTTCTTTAACAAAAATATTAGGGATAAGTAGCGCCAATTCAAAATCATTATGACGCGCAATAAAATAATTTGGCAAATGCACTAAACGATGCTGTAACGTTCGAATAAAGGTATTTAGTAATGACGTGGCCTGTTGTTTTCCGTAAAGGCTTTGCACGGTATCACACTCTTTAAAATGGAAAAGCAGCACGGCACCATGAGCATCACCCTCTTGTAATAAAGCTTCTAAACGGTTATTGAAAAATTCTCGGTTACCAATGCCCGTTTCAGCATCAAGTAATGCTTTCTCTCTTACAAGCATATCAAATGAACTATTACCCTCAGACTCTGCAATTAGTTGGTGTTGCAACTTAGCAATAGTATGACCAATAGGAGTATTGAGCTTTAGCAAAGGAATAACGTTTTCATTATCGCTTTGTGTCGCCCAGCTTTCTAGCACTTGAATGGGAGCAAACGTTTGCTTTAAAGCAGTAGTTAAGACTGCTTTAAGTCGACTAATAACAATTAACAATACACCTGCACTTATAGAGATAAAGAGGGTCATTGCTAAGTTAATAGTGAAAAATGCGGTGAGAATGAAAAGTGCAATTAAAGTTGAAACTACCAATCCCTGTAACAGGGAAAATCCAATATTTATTATTTTTTGTGGATGGTTATTCGCACTATTCATGAGTCTAAGCTATTAAGTTATTACTTTAATAACAGTGTAGACGGATAGCGTAATTTTTTAAAACTTTTATTTCTTCTATAAAAAAACGCTACACAAGGCAGCGTTTTTTATAGCAAAGTAGGTGTTAACTGAAATTATGCTTCAGCAATAACAACAACTTTAATGCTTGTATCTACATCGTTGTGTAAGTGAATTACGATATCAAATTCACCTGTTTCACGAATAGTACCTAATGGCATACGTACTTGAGCTTTAGCAACTTCAACACCAGCTTCAGTAATTGCATCAGCAATATCTTTAGTACCGATAGAACCGAATAACTTACCTTCGTCACCTGCAGTTGATGCAATAGTGATTTCAGCTAATTCAACGATTTTAGCCGCTTGAGCTTCAGCAGCACTTAACGCTGCAGCTAATTGCTTTTCTAAATCAGCACGACGAGACTCAAAGTGCTCAACGTTTGCTTTAGATGCAAAAACAGCTTTGCCTTGTGGCAATAAAAAGTTACGTGCATAACCAGACTTAACAGTTACCTTGTCACCAAGGCCGCCTAATTTGGCGATTTTATCAAGAAGTATTACTTCCATTTTCAAAACCCCTTATTAGGTTACTTATGTAAATCAGTATATGGTAATAATGCTAAGTAACGAGCACGCTTGATCGCACGACCAAGTTGACGTTGATATTTAGCAGCAGTACCAGTAATACGGCTAGGAACAATTTTACCACTTTCAGTGATATAGTTTTTTAACGTAGCGATATCTTTATAATCAATTTCGCTAGCGCCTTCCGCTGTGAAGCGGCAGAACTTACGACGTCTAAAAAAACGAGACATGGATTTCTCCTAATATTTGGTGTTACTTTTTAGCTCAATGCTAATATCGGTAACAACCTAATTAATCATTTCAATTTGCTGAGCATGTAAAACTAAAAGCGGATTACCATTTTTAGATTCATGACGATTTATAAAACCTGTCACCTTTACATTATTGCCCGACATTAACTCACGTGTTAATAGTGATAATTCGCTAGTTGCCACTACTTGTATACGCACAAACGCTTGTCTGTTCATGCCTGCCTCTTGTTGAATTGACTTATGATCAATTGAAAATTGGCAATGTTCTATACCCGCAGGGCTAGTTGAAAATTTAGGCGTTTTAACCACTTCTCCAACTAACACTAAGCAATTATTTATCACAGATTACTATTCTTCGCTTGCAGCTTCTTCTACAGTTTCAGTAGGTTTAGCAGCAGGCGCTTCAGTAGCCTCTTTCTTAACATCACGACGGTCTTCTCTAGCAGCAGCCATAGCTGAAGCTTCAGTTACCGCGTTTTTCGTGCGCATGATCATGTTACGAATAACAACATCGTTATAACGGAAAGAAGTTTCTAGTTCATCAATAGCTGCTTGAGGCGCTTCAACGTTCATTAAAACGTAGTGTGCTTTGTGCAATTTATTGATTGGGTATGCTAATTGGCGACGACCCCAGTCTTCAAGACGGTGGATTTTGCCTTCAACATTAGTGACGATGTCACTGTAACGCTGAATCATAGCAGGTACTTGTTCACTCTGATCAGGGTGAACCATAAATACGATTTCGTAATGACGCATTACGAGCTCCTTACGGTTGTAGCCTCTTATCCGGCTCAGCCAAACACCAGTATTGAGACAAGGAACAAAAAATTAGGGCTGAATTAAGGTCGCGTATTGTAGGTAAAACATACACAAAAGGCAAGACAAAGTTAAGAAAGGTAATTTGCTTTATAAAACAGTAAACAAAAAATTAATTATTAAAGAAATTAAGGTAGATTTTCCCTGCCGATAAAGCCCTTAATGGATAAGACAAGTTATGCCATTCCGCATAAAGAAGTGCTCACTTACTTATACGGATTGCTATTAATACTTGATGAGAATAAAAAAATCTGCATATTATCGCCTAAACCCTAACGAGTAAGCTTTTCACCATATCCCTTAGCTCGAATTAATAAACCAATATGTTTGATTTTTTCAGTTCAACTAAAGGAGTAATGGCAAGCACAACTAGATAATATCAATAACTTTCTCAGTAAAAGTAAGAGTGAACTGATTAAGTCTATGGATGATATTAACGACGTTGGCGTACAATCTCAAACAAACAGATACCTGTTGCTACCGACACATTTAAACTAGAGACACTCCCTTCCATTGGTAGTTTTACCAATTGGTCGCAATGTTCGCGTGTTAACCTGCGCATACCTTTACCTTCTGCGCCCATCACTAATGCCATTGGTCCATCAAGGGTAATATCGTACAAACAAGTATCTGTTTCACCTGCCGTACCTACAATCCATACGCCCATTTGCTGTAATTGCTTCATGGTGCGCGCTAAGTTAGTTACCTGTACTAGTGGAACGGTTTCAGCAGCACCTACCGCAACCTTTCTTACGGTGGCAGTTAATCGAGCCGCATTATCTTTAGGAACAATAATCGCTTGAACACCTGCCGCGTCAGCATTACGTAAACAAGCACCTAAATTATGTGGGTCGGTAACGCCGTCGAGTATTAATAGAAATGGCGCTTTATCTTGCTTTTCAGCTGCTATCAAAATATCATCAAGATCAGCTTCAGTGTATGTTTTTCCTTGTGTAATACGTGCTAAAACACCTTGATGCTGCTCACCTTCACTTTTATCGTCTAATACTTTTCGGTTCACCATTTGAGCAGAAATATTATACTTTTTAGAGAGGTTAATAATGGGCATTAAGCGCTCATCTTCACGCCCTTTTAATAAAAAAATTTCAATAAAGCGCTCTGGGGAACGTTTTATTAATTCGTTTACTGCATGAATTCCAAATACTATTTCGTCTTGTTTTGCCATTATTTTGTCTTTTAAAGTCATTAATTTTATACGGTGAATTAACTACAACGGTTATTGCTACTTCTTTTTAGCCTTCCGTGCATTTTTACCTGGTCGTTTCTTACTTGTACTCGTGCTTTTTGTTTTAGTTTTTTTCGATTTACTTTTTTTAGCTTTAGGCGCTACTTCTTTATCTTTTCGCTGCTTGCTTGCTGATGCCTTGGTACGTTCATGTTTTCCGCCTCGGCTATTACGATCAGAATTTTTACGTAAACTCTTTTTATCGCTATTTCCCGCGGGCAAAGGCTTAGCACGGCGGATCACGGCATTGTCACCAGAGAGTGCTAAATCAATTTTTTTCTCATCAAGATTTACCGCCGCTACTTGTACTTCAAGTACATCACCAATACGATATTTAACACCTGTTCTTTCACCACTTAAACACATGCGAACATCGTCAAAATGATAATAGTCGTGCCCCAATGACGTAATATGAATTAAGCCTTCAATGTGTAAGTCTGACAAACGCACAAACATGCCAAAATTAGTCACCGTAGAAATAACCCCTTGGAAGGTGTCGCCAACATGGTCTTGCATAAATTCGCATTTAAGCCAGTCAGAAACATCACGCGTCGCATCGTCTGCACGTCGTTCAGTCATTGAGCAATGCTCACCTAATTCAATAACTGCTTCTGGCAAGTACTGATGAAAGCCTTGATTAGCATCGCTAGCGTGCTGCTGCTCTAAAATCGCTTTAATTACACGATGAACCACTAAATCAGGATAACGGCGAATAGGCGAAGTAAAATGACTATAAGAAGCTAACGCTAGACCAAAATGTCCTAAGTTATCACTTTGATAAACCGCTTGTTTCATTGAACGCAGCAGCATGGTTTGAATTAATTCTTGATCAGGTCGCCCTGCCACTTTGGCTAAAATATTACTATAATCTTGTGGCTCAGGTAAGCCGTCTTCATTATCGTTTCGTGGCATTTGTAAGCCAAGTTCAGCAAGATAGCTAACAAAGTTATTAAACTTTTCTTCGCTTGGCTTATCGTGAACCCGAAAAAGCCCAGCAGCATTATGCTGTTCAATAAATTTCGCCGTTGCCACGTTCGCCATGATCATACATTCTTCAATGATTTTATGCGCGTCGTTACGAACCAGTGGCACAATAGATTCTATTTTGCGTTCCGCATTAAAGATAAACTTAGATTCTTCAGTTTCAAAAGCAATAGCACCACGTTCAACCCGAGCGGTCATCATCGCTAAATACATTTGATAAAGGTTTTCAAGATCTCCCACTAGTGGTTGATATTGAGTACGTAATTCCTCATCGCCCTCTAAAATTGCCGCCACTTTAGTGTAAGTAAAGCGCGCTTTTGAACGCATAACCGCAGCATAAAATTGGCTCTCAAGTAATTTACCTGTCGCGCTAACTTCCATTTCGCAAACCATACATAAACGATCAACATCAGGGTTTAATGAACATAACCCGTTTGACAGTTTTTCAGGCAACATAGGAATAACTTGGCTAGGAAAATAAACTGAATTACCACGTGCTATCGCTTCATCATCTAATGCGCTGTTCGGTCGAACATAGTAACTAACATCAGCAATAGCTACCCATAAGCGCCAACCGCCACTTTCTGTTGGTTGACAATATACAGCATCGTCAAAATCTCTCGCGTCTTCACCATCAATAGTCACTAACGGCAGCTCTCGCAAATCTTTACGAGGCGCTTTGGCTTTTTCTTCAACTTCTTCCGCTATTTGCGCTATTTCTTGTTCAACTTCATTTGACCATTGATAAGGCAAGTCGTGCTCACGTAATGCTATTTGAATTTCCATACCCGGCGCCATGTGCTCACCTAGTACTTCAATCACTTTACCAACCGCATTCGCTCTTTTTGACGGCCGTTGAACAACGGTAACTACTACCATTTGCCCGTGGCGCGCGCCCATTTTTTCGTCTGGATCGATTAAAATATCTTGTTTAATACGTGCATCGTCAGGCACCACAAAAGCAATATTATGTTCAACAAAAAAACGGCCCACAATACCTGCTTTTCGTGGCTCAATAACATCAACTATTTTTATTTCTTGCCGACCTTTTCTGTCTGTGCGGTCAACCAATATGGCTTCCACAATATCACCATGAATAACGCGCTGCATTTCATGTGACGAAATATAAAAGTCTTTACCCTTTTTCGCACCAGGGGCAACATCTTGCTCAAAAAAACCAAAGCCGTCTCTATGGCCAATAACTTTACCCGTTAGTAAGCTGCTTTTTACAACAATTGCGTATTGTTTAAATTTATTGAAGAATATTTGACCTGCATTTTCCATCGCCCGCAAACGACGCTTAATACCAACAAGCTGATTATCTTCAGTGTACTTTAAGACGGTCGCTATTTCTTTAAAGGTAAGTGGTTTATGCGCCTGTTCAATAATCGACAACAGTAATTCTCGACTAGCAACAGGGTTGTCGTATTTTTGCGCTTCGCGTTTTAAATGAGGGTCTTTAATAATGATGTTACTTAATTTATAAATTATAGGCTCAGTATAACTGACTTAAACTGAGCCTGCGATAAATATAGATAACCTAAATATTTAATATTTACCTTTTTTAGCCGCGTTAACCACACGCTCTGGTAATTTTTCAGCTAATTGAGCAAGTAATAAGGTAATTTTTTTATGCGTTTTTTTGTCATCTGTTAACGAATGATGAAGTAATGAATAGAGCTCAGGATAATCAAGTGGACTGCCTTTACCCGAATTATAAATTTCAGCAAGGCGAATTTGTGCCTTAAGGTTATTTAAAATTGCCGCTTCTTTAAGGAAAAGAATTGCCTTGCGTAAGTCTGGCTGCATAAATTTTCCGATATGATAGTAGCGGCCTATTTGCTCTAACCCTTCAGGTAAACCTTGATCTGCTGAGAGCTGCATATAGTGCAAACCTAATTCAATATCTTTTTTTACACAAACGCCATAAGCAAGCATGTCACCCCATAAAAATTGATAAGACGGCATTTCAGACTTAATTGCGCGCGCTTGAATGTCGTCTACCAATTGACATTCATCAACTACAACTTGGCTTAGGTGCTTATTTTCTCTAATTAAGTCAAGCAATTGATTATCAGAATAAATTTGAACCGCTTCTAATTGCTGCGCATTAGCCTGAAACGTTACACTAGTGGCTAGCATTAATAGGTACACAATTTTTTTAAAATTTAACATAATACCTTCACGTATTGGCTTACTGGTTTATAAATACCTTATCAATAGAGTATATCGACAAAGCGTTCATTTTCTTTGATCTTTTTTAACATTCTTGCAATAAATAAAGCAAATTTAGTACCAGAATTACTACCAAATTATAATGCCAAGTTAGCGCTAAAATACCACTTGCACTTAATAAATTAAACACTCAGAATGCCAGTGAGTGCTTTGATAAGTGAGGTAATATGTCTGAATTAGAACAACTCATTGCAATTTCAAGAACCAATGAAGAAATATCTCGTAAATTATTTACCATTGAAACAGAAATTCTTAGCTGCCAATCAAGCCAAGAGTTATTAAAAAAACTACTCGGTTTGGTAAAAACTTCTTTTCAGTTAACTGATATATTTTTATTACTGGCAGATCCTACGCCAATTAGTTATCTGCTCACCAGTAAAACACAATCTCAGTGGCATCAAGACAACACTCAACGTATAAACACCCATAAGTTACAAAAACTTCATCCCAATAATATGCCGTTATTAACGAATAACATTAGCTTAATGAACGACATTTTACCTCAACATTTACGCAACACTACTGGCTCAATAGCATTAATACCTGTAACCCTCGAAGGACAGTTTTTTGGTAGCTTGCTTTTTATGGATAATAAAGTTGATCGCTTTACTGAAGATTTAGGCACTTTTCATTTAGAGCAATTAGCCGTAAAAATTAGCTTATGTTTATCCAATGTATTAATTCGTGAACAACTCGAATATATGGCGCATTACGACAGGCTAACAGGCATAGCTAATCGTCGTTTAATGGAGAAATGCATTGATGAAGAGTTAGTTCGCCAACGTCGTTATCAAGTACCTTTTTCTGTACTTTTTATTGACCTTAATAAGTTTAAAATAATTAATGACACCTATGGCCATGACTGTGGCGATAAGGTGCTTGCTTATGTAGCAACTCAACTACAAGAGCTTATCCGCGAAAATGATAAATGTTTCCGCTACGCCGGCGACGAATTTGTGGTGGTATTAGCTAGCCAAACATACCAAGAAGCGAAGTCTGCCGCACATCGGTTATGCCAATTTTTTATTAATAATCCGATGCCATATCAAAACAGCATACTAGAAGTAACCATCAGCTGTGGTGCAGCAGCCAGTGACGGTATATTGTCGATGGACCAGTTATTGAAAAAAGCAGATGAACAACTATATTTACATAAGAAGGTAACAGCAAAAAGCTAACATATTATTAGGGTCTGTTGAACTTTCGTGGTTGAATTTTGTTCGAGCAAGCTCAACAAACCATACTGCTTTTCTAACAATAGCCAAAAGGACTTTAGGATCTAATTAATGCAGGTTGAAATTAACATTGCTGAACTACGCACGGGTCATTTTGTTGTTGATATTGCGACACAGCAAGGAAGTTACAAGCTTGAACAAGCGGGGCACATAAAGAATGACTTAGTCATACAAAACCTAATTGCCAAAGGCGTTGAAAGTTTAATTATCGACACTTCAAAAACATTGAAAACCAACGCCGTACAAGTCGATTTAAATACTAAATTTTCACCAATAATTCCTTCTGCTTCGGCTGTTTTTGAATTAGAAAAAGCCAAAAAAATTTTTAATGAATCGAAAAAAATTCAACGACGAGTATTCGATGATGCTTTTGCAGGAAAGCCAATAGATATAGCACCAATACACCAAGTTACCGATAAAACTATTGACGCAATTTTTAAAAATCCTGATGCACTCGCCTGCGTTATTAACATTCGTAAAAAAGATGAATACTTACTTGAACATTCCGTTTCAGTATCAGTGTTAATGACTATTTTTGCCCGTTTTTTAAAAATAAACAAAACCATAATACAACAATTAGCTGTAGGTGCTTTTTTACATGATGTCGGTAAAATTATGATACCTGAAGAAGTGTTAAATAAGCCAAGTAAGTTAACCGATGACGAGTTTACTTTAATGAAAAGCCATGCGAGTCATTCTATTGACATTATAAAAAGTACCCCTGGTATTTCTGCCATTAGTCTGGAAGTGGCGGCATTACATCATGAAAAATTAGACGGTAGTGGTTACCCAAATAATGTAAAAGGTGAAAATATAACAACTTATGGTCGTATGGTCGCCATTTGTGATATTTTTGATGCACTTACTTCTCACCGCTGCTACAAAGCTGGCTTTAGCCATATGAAGTCTTTTAGTATCTTAAAAAACTTAAGCGAAAGCGGACACTTAGATAAGCGTTTAGTCAGCCTGTTTATTAATTGTATGGGCGTATTTCCAGTAGGCTCATTAGTACAATTAAACTCAAATAAACTCGCTATTGTTGAAAAGCGCAATGCTAAAGATCCAACAAAGCCCAAGGTGCGATCTTTTTATAGTGCTAAGCATCATCATTATGTTGAGGCAAAAAACATAGACTTATCAAAAGCTAATGACTTTATTATTAAAGGAGTAAGAGCCGATGATTATGATCTTGATATGAACAAAATTGTCGATTTTTTATTAACTGAAGGTTAGAAACTAAGGTTTGCGCAATGAACTAATTTCACTTTCAAACGTCTTATCTACAATTACGATTAACAGCGATCATCAATGTTGAATGGATACACTTTCAGTACCTCACCAAAAGCCTAACCTGTCAATTGGCATCGCTCTCTCAGCGATGATTCATGGCACTATAGTATTACTATTCGTTATTGCCACTCAAAAAGAAGCAGCGATTAAGTCTGAACAACCACCAATTACAGCATATTTTTATCAGAAAGTAGCTCAACTGACAGCTAAATCAATAGCTAAGCCAATGACCAAGCAAAAGCAAAGCCCCTTGCAAAGCATTAAAAATACAGCCAGTAGTATAGATGAAAGCAGGTCTACACCCGCTACACCATCAATAGCAAAAGATCCGTTAGCCAAAAGACAACAGACTAAAACTGATCACAAAAATCCTTCAACAGTTCAGCCAAGAGCAAACACTACAATAAATACAGCGGCAATATTACAACACCTAGCGAGTCAAAAATATTCCGACGCGCAAAAAAGTAGTGCGAAAGATAGCTATCAATCATATCAACAGCAGAAAAATTATATTCCACCTTCTAAAACAAAATTCAACCAATTACCCGAGGCGAAAGCAAAAGAGGTAAGAGTGAACTGCGATAATAATTTTGTTGTAGGGTTAACAATATTGTCAGGCTTGATGGGAGGCACAATAAGTTGCGAAAAATTTAACAGTCATCAACAATATATTGATAAGCGTTTAAAGAAAATGGGAAAATAGCGGGCACAAAAAAACCAGCTTAAATACTGGCTTTCGTTGTTAGTTTACGAGAGAAGTACTAAATAGAGAATGACGCGCCACAGCCGCAGGTGCTTGATGCATTAGGATTACTCACTAAAAAGCGGCTACCTTCTAACCCTTCAATGTAGTCAACTTCACCGTCAACTAAATATTGTATGCTCATCGGGTCAACCACCATAGTAACACCTTGTTTTTCAATGGTTAAATCGCCTTCATTTACTTTTTCGTCAAAAGTAAAACCGTATTGAAAACCTGAGCAGCCTCCGCCAGTTACATACACCCGTAATTTAAGTTCAGGATTTTCCTCTTCCGTAATTAACGCAAGCACTTTACTTGCTGCGGCATCAGAAAATTTAATGGGTAATTCAGAGGTTGACATAAAATTCTACTTACTAGGAACATCGAAAACGCAATTATCTTAAACTTGACCAATTTAATCAAGTATTACTATAAACCGCTGTTGGTTTTATCAATAACGCTTTGCCAAACATAATTATGCTCAACTTTGCGGTATTTCTGCCCTCTCGTTTTATTAAGCACGGTAGTAAATGCTATTTTTTCAGGAGTAAAGCCATCGGGCAAGGTAAACTCACCTTCGATAATTTGAAAATATTTGAAGCTAAACGAGAGTGCTTTTTTAGTTAATGTGGAGGCTTTTAATAACGATATGTTGCTAGGTTTATTATTTAGGCTGCCATGAAACACTATATCAATAGCCCCTTTAGCATACCGCTTTTGAATTTGTTGCTGTACAAGCACCACTTGAAAACGAAAATGATTGGCGCTTTCAGTGGCGTTTATGGTTATTTCGTCAACCATCACTCCATCAGCTTGTTTTTCAGGCGCCATTACTTTTTCATAAAAAGCCAATTCTTTTTTCACTTGAAAATGGTCTTTTTCAATTTCAGTAAGCAATTGCTGAGAACGCACACTTGCCATACGCTCAACTTCTAGCTCTACTTCTAGCGTATGTATTTGTTTAACTTGATCGACTTGTTGTTGATATAAGTTGTCTAAGCGAATTTTTTGCTGGTTAATCGTTTGGATTTGATAACCATGAAAAAAATTACCTACGCGATAACCACAGAATAGACAGGTGATAATTAACAAAAATAGCAAAATCGCTGAGCGAAAGGAGCCTAATTTATTAACAACAACATTTAAATTTATTTTTGCTAACCAACTCATTTGAAAAGTATTATGATAAATTAATAAAAAAATAATAGGCTGCTTAAGCTAACCCGTTCATTATGATGTCACTTTACTCGCTAAAAAAACACTTAGCTTTGCCTAAAACGTCTTGGCAAATATGCTTGTTAGCGGCCATTGGTGGCATCGCTTCTGCTGGCCTAATTATACTTTTTACCGCCAGCATTGATTTCATACAGCAATGGTACTTACCGCAAAAAGAGGACTATACCAGTTTAAGTGCGCTAAGTCGTTTTCATTTGCCAATTATTGGTGCTTTACTGATATTGCTTTGCGCTAAGCTCACTGGCTATCAATATTTACGGACGGGCATTCCTTTTGTACTGCACCGATTAAAAGTAGCGCATGGCGTAATTCCTCTACGAAATACGCTTAATCAATTTGTCGGTACTGTATTTGCTTTAGCGTCAGGGTTTTCTGTTGGTCGCGAAGGGCCAGCAGTACATTTAGGCGCAGCCTGCAGCAGTTTTATTGGCAGCTATTTAAAGCTTCCCTATAACGCTGTTCGTACACTGTGTGCTTGCGGGATTGCAGCGGGCATTGCTGCTAGTTTTAATACACCAGTAGCCGCAGTTATTTTTGTGATGGAAGTGATAATGCGCGAATACAAAGTGCATATTTTTATTCCTGTGATGATCGCTTCTATTGTTGGTTCACTTATTACCAGTCATGTATTTGGCCCCGCCCATAAGTTTGAGTACTTTAGTAAAATTTCAATTGAAATGGTTGATTACCCATTGGTTATTTTACTTGGCTTAATCTTAGGTATTCTCGCTTTTGCATTTAACCGTTATTTAACCTTAATTATTAAGCATTCTAAAGATTTTCATATTATTCCCCGTTTTTTGATGGCTGCTGCTATTACGGGTGCATTAGGCGCGGCAGTACCTTATGCCATGGGCACCGATTTAAGTGCCATTGCTTTTGCCATTGAAGACAGTATTCATTTTCAATTATTGTTTGGCTTGCTTATTGCTAAATTTGTAATGACGATAGTCGCGCTGGGGCTAGGTGTACCAGGCGGTATTATCGGCCCTATTTTAAGTATTGGCGCTATTGCTGGCATTAGCGTTGCAGCCATTACAAACCAAGTGTTTATGCAAGACATGCTACTAACAGACTATGCATTAATGGGCATGGCGGGGTTTATGGCCGCGACACTAAATGCGCCTCTTGCTGCGCTACTTGCGGTAGTAGAACTGTCTAACCAATTAGAAATTATTGTCCCTGCGATGATAGTAATTACTACGGCCTCTGTTTCTTCAGGGCAATTTTTTGGTAACCGCTCTATTTTAGTGATGCAACTAGAAGTACAAGGCTTACTTTACCGTCATCCGCCAATAGAAAAGTCATTACAACGTATTGGCGCAATGGGTATTATGCAAGAAAATTTAACCATAATAGCGCCCAACAATGAAAGCCATTACCTTGAAACATTAGCAAAAAGAGAAACCAACGAACTGATAATCGTTAAAAATAATGAAGCACAGCACAGCTTTACTTTATTGCACTCTCATCACGCCACGCTCAATAACGATTTCCCCTTAATAGAGCAACATCAATTGATTCCACTGCCATATCAAGTAACACTTGCCGAAGCTTACGCGATATTAAAAGAATTTCGCCAAGGCGGCGTTTACCTTTACGATGGTAGTAAAGACAATATTGTTGGCGTGATAATGTTTGAACAAATTCGCTGTTACTTAATAGAAGGAAAAACAAACTAATGGCTATTCTTTGGCTAAAAGCTCTACATGTTTGCTTTATGGTTGCATGGTTTGCAGGGATATTTTATCTCCCTCGTTTATTTGTAAACCATGCTGAAAGCAATAACAAAGCCGTGATAAATCAACTAAAAGGCATGGAAAAACGTTTGCTTTATTTTGTTACACCGTTTGCTTTTTTAACGATAATATTTGGTATTGCACTTATTACCCAATATGGCCGCGAGTGGTTTGCTCAAGCACAATGGCTACATATTAAAATAACATTAGTAACCATACTTATTATTTATCACGGCTATTGCTTTAAATTATTAAAAGACTTTCAACAAGACAAAAACACGCGTTCTGGGCGCTTCTATCGTTTTTTTAATGAAATTCCCGTCTTAATATTATTTGCCGTGGTGATACTTGCTTACGTTAAGCCTTAGTGCGTGTTAACTACTTTCTAAGCTAAAACTACTGCGCTAATGGCGAAATTTATGCTATATTCTCGCCGAAATATTTACCTTATACCCAGTTAATTACGCCCTTTCCTTTCCAGAAGAATTTAATTAACTGGCTATTATCAACGTTAAAGCTGAGCAATATTATGATGACCTTTGAAGGTAGCCATATTCTTTCTGTTTCACAATTTGATCGTGAATCAATTTCAAAAATATTAACCGTTTCTGCACAAATGGCGCCTTATGCGATGCGTAAAAAGCGCTGTAATGTATTAGACGGCGCTATTTTAAACAGTTTGTTTTTTGAACCAAGTACACGTACCCGTGTAAGTTTTGGTACCGCTTTTAATTTGCTTGGCGGCTCAGTTAGAGAAACGGTTGGCGAAGAAAACTCGTCATTAAGCAAAGGCGAATCGTTATTTGACACCGCTCGTGTCATTAGTGGCTATTCTGATGTTATTGCGATGCGCCACCCTAAAATGCACTCAGTGTCGGAGTTTGCTCAAGGCAGTAGCGTTCCTGTTATTAATGGCGGCGACGGTGCTAACGAGCACCCAACACAAGCTTTGCTTGATTTATTTACTATTCAGTCTGAAATGTTACCTTTTGGTAAGTCGTTAGACGGACTGCATATTGTGCTTATGGGCGATTTAAAACATGGCCGTACCGTGCATTCTTTATCTAAATTACTCAGCCTGTACAAAAACATTCAAGTTACTATGATATCACCTCGCGCATTACAAATGCCTGACAATGTTATTTCAACGCTGATGAATGCCGGCCACAAAGTCAATATTACCGACAAGCTTGAAGGTAATTTAACCTGTGATGTTATTTATCAAACCCGTATTCAGCAAGAACGTTTTCCAAGCCAAGATGAAGCCGATCTTTATCGTGGTCACTTTAGTTTAAATAAAGAACTATACCAGCAGTATTGCCAGCAACATACGGTAATAATGCACCCGCTTCCGCGTGACTCACGCCCAGAAGCAAATGAATTAGACGTAGATCTAAACGACTTAGACAACTTAGCAATTTTCAGACAGGCTCAAAATGGTGTATTAGTGCGTATGGCATTATTTGCACTAAGCCTAGGCGTTGAAGATAAGCTAACTCAATATGAAAAACCCGTTACGTGGTTTACTAATAAAATATAACAGGTATTACAATGCAAAACTCTCAACAACTATTTAATCATGCTCAAGAAATAATTCCGGGCGGTGTTAACTCTCCCGTTCGTGCTTTTAATGGCGTAGGTGGCACACCATGTTTTATTAAACGTGCTGAAGGTGCCTATATTTATGACGCCGACGACAACGCCTACATCGATTATGTTGGCTCTTGGGGCCCGATGATTCTAGGCCATAATCACCCTGCAATTTTAGACGCAGTAATAAAAACAGCACAAAATGGCTTAAGTTTTGGTGCGCCTACCGCACTTGAAATTACCATGGCTGAAAAAGTAAAAGCGTTAGTGCCGTCAATGGAAAAACTGCGCATGGTAAGTTCAGGAACTGAAGCAACCATGAGTGCTATTCGCTTGGCACGTGGTTACACTGGTCGTGACAAAATTTTAAAGTTTGAAGGTTGTTATCATGGCCATGCAGACTCTTTATTAGTAAAAGCTGGCTCTGGCGCATTAACGATGGGCGTGCCTAATTCTCCGGGTATTCCTGCTGATTTTGCTAAACATACATTAACGGTAAGCTTTAATAATTTAGCTGAAGTTGAAGAAATTTTTGCAACATACAAAGATGAAATTGCTTGTATTATTGTGGAACCTGTCGCTGGGAATATGAACTGTATTCCTCCTGTTGACGGTTTTTTACAAGGCTTACGAAAAGTATGCGATCAGTACAACAGTGTTTTAATTTTTGACGAAGTAATGACAGGTTTTCGTGTGGCTTTAGGTGGCGCACAAGCGCGTTACCAAGTAAAACCAGATCTAACTACATTAGGTAAAGTTATTGGTGGCGGTATGCCTGTTGGCGCTTTTGGCGGAAAAAAAGAAATAATGGACTACATTGCCCCTGTCGGCCCTGTTTACCAAGCAGGTACACTTTCTGGTAACCCTATTGCAATGGCTGCAGGTTTAGCGGCGTTGTCAGAGTTAAGCCAAGGTAATAAACACCAACAATTATCAAACGCCACTGAAAAACTAGCGATGGGCTTTAAAGCGGCTGCAGAGCGTAATGGTATTTCACTGTCAATTAACTATGTTGGCGCAATGTTTGGCTTTTTCTTTACCAGTAAAGAAAATAGCGACACAACCATTACCAGTTACGAGCAAGCAACCCAGTGCGACGGTGAGATGTTTAAGAAGTTTTTCCATTACATGCTTGAAGAAGGTGTTTATTTAGCCCCTTCAGCATTTGAAGCAAGCTTTTTATCAACCGCACATACTGATGAAATTATTGATAAAACGTTAGCGGCGGCTGATCGCTGTTTTGCTAGGTTATAATGAGATAATTTAAGAGTAAGAAAATAAATGAAAGCACCAATGCTCGCGCTGGTGCTTTTTTATACAACCCAATAACCCGCTATTGCTCAATCGAGCGTCTTACCTTGATTTATTTTTTCTACGCACAACAAGATCGCAAACTTAATAAAAAGGGCATAAAGCCCTACAATCAGCTAATTGCCAAACAGCTTATCAAACCAAGATTTTTCTTTTTCTACCGTTTTTACGGGCATTAATTTCGAACAATCATACTGCAAAGCTAGACCAGACGTTATTGCTGGTAATTTAACGGTATCAGGGCATTCCTGCGCTACCGCATAGCCCGTCTCTCGCTCAAATTCAGTTAATTGCACGCCAGAGGGCATGACCTGCGTTAAGTTTTTCACGCCGTACTGTTTCATAAATTCGGCATACAATACTAACGCACCACTACTACCGGTTAGCTTTGTTGCTTTGTTATCGTCGTTACCTACCCAAGTAGTAACTAAGGTATTTTGATCAAAACCGACATACCAAGAATCGCGCTGGTCATTAGTGGTACCTGTTTTTCCTGCCGTTTTTTTATTTTTCAAACGCCAAGATAACGACTTAGCTGTGCCTGATTTCGTCACTTCTTGCAGCGCATAGTTTAATAAGTAACTCGCCTGAGCAGAAAAGTATTGCTGCTCTTCCCGCTCAAATTGCCATATAGTTTCCCCTTGAGCTGAAATAATTTTATCAATAGTATGACCTTCAATATAAAAACCATTTCTAGCAAGCGGTAAATAAAATTGATTCACCTGAAAAGGTGACATATTAAGCGCTCCCAGCAACATCGAAGGACGCATCACAATATCGTCAGGATAGCCCAACAAATGAATAGCATTTGCGACATTATCTAAGCCGAGTTCCATGCCTAAATTTACTGACGGTACATTTAAAGATCGCACTAAACTACTCAGCAGTGAGGCTTGATCAGTAAACTTGCCATTATAGTTTTTCGGTTGCCACTTTTCTTCGCCTTCAATTGCTATCGTTAATGGCTTATCTGCTAACACAGTCGCTAAATTATATTGTTGATAGCGCTCTAATGCTGAAATATATATGGCAGGTTTAATTAGCGAGCCAATAGGACGTAAGGCATTTAATGCACGGTTAAAGCCAGCATAGCCCGCTTCTTTTGCACCAACTACTGCTTTAATTGCACCACTGTTAGTATCGGTTACCAACATTGCTGCTTGTAATGCTTGTTGATTGTTTTTGTCTAACTTGAGTAATTGTCCACTGACCGTTTTTTCTAATAACTGCTGGGTGTAATGCGAAAACTCTGTAAAGACACGAATACCCGACTGTTGCTCGTTGGGTTGCAATAATTGCGACAGTTCTCGCTTAACTAACTGTAGGTAGGCAGGGTATTTTAATGTGTTTTTTGCAAAGCGACGCTGTTTTCGAACGACTAAGGGCAACTTTACCGCTTCAAGAAACTCAGTTTTAGTTAACATCTCATGTTCAAACATTAACCGTAATACTAAGTCGCGACGTTTTCTTGTTCGTTCTGGATGTCGCCACGGGTCATAATAACTTGGCCCTTTTATCACCCCAATTAATGTAGCCATTTGCCCGTAACTGAGCTGCGCAATGTTTTTACCAAAATAGAATTCTGCGGCTAAACCGAAGCCATATATCCCATTGGCATAGTGCTGCCCTAAATAAACTTCATTAATATAAGCTTCTAACAACTGGTCTTTGCTATAGCGATATTCGAGCAGCAATGCCATTATCGCTTCATTTACTTTTCGCGTAATAGTTTTATCGCGCGTTAAGTACATATTTTTAACTAGTTGCTGAGTTAACGTACTTCCCCCTTGAACTGTTCTACCCGCTTTAACATTACTATAAGCCGCCCGTAAAATGCCTAACGGAGAGACACCTGAATGAAAATAAAAGTCGCGATCTTCCACTAACAATAAGGTATCAAGCAATAATTCTGGCACCGACTGCAGCGGTACTAATACGCGATCTTCCTTATTCTCAGGAATAATTCGGTCGAGTAAAATAGGCTCTAAAACTACTTGATGTACGGGCTGATCATCAATATAGACCTGTGTAACTACGTGTTTTTTTACATCAATGGTAATCAAATCTGCCGTTGTTACACCACCACCAAAATCAAACGGGCGACGATAAACAATTAAGCGATTTTTACTTTGTGCAAACTCACCCGACTGTTTAGGGCTTACTACTTGCTGATAGTTATTAAGTAATAGTGATTTTTTAAGGTGAGTTAAATTAATCGCGTCACCTTGCTGAAAGCGCTCGACTTTGCCAAAAACTTGTACCGGTATTTGCCAACGTTGCCCTTCAAACTTGTTAACAACCTTACTGTCTAAATACAAAGTATAAGCCGCTAATAAAGCAAATAATGTAATGAACGTTTTACCTATAAAAATAAAAAATTTACGCCAAGAAATTCGCGTTCTATTAGGTTTTTTTTCTGTTTTTTTACTCATTAAAAACTTCTATGTCTGTAATTTCATTAAAAATAGCGCGGTTAAAGCTGCAACTAACGATTATAAAGCATTCTTTAAGGATATTTTTGAGCAAATCCCTTAATTTTTGTTATTTAATTAAATTATTTCAACTTTCTATTTGTAAATTTTGCACTTCACATATACCTTTAAATTATCAAATTATTAACATTCACTCTAATGAAAATACAATTACTACTGTGCTCACTACTTTTATTACTTCCTATTAAAGGCTTCAGCCAAGAGAAACTGACTATAGCCTTTGGTAACGCGCTTGCACCATGGGTTATTCCACAAAGCGATAGCGGTATTGTTGTAGAGCTTATTTCAGCCGCCTTAGAGCCTGTAGGTTATAAAATAGTGCCACTGTACTTTCCTTATTCAAGGCGCATAAACTCTTACCGACAAGGATTAGTTGATGTAGCTAGTGATATGAATAGCAACACCATGTCAGCCGAAGATCTAGAAGGGTTTCTGTCGGAACCCGTTTACCAATATCACAATTATTTAATTTCATTAACTGAAAGTAATTTAACCTTTAACACCCTTGAAGACATTGGTAACCACAGCTTAATTAGCTGGCAAGGAGCAAAAGAACATTTAAGTGATCACTATAAAAATTTAATGGACAAAAATCCAAACTACACCGAAACCCATGATCAAGCATTACAAGTTAAAATGTTATTTTTAAAGCGTTTTGATGTTGCGCAAATGGATTTACAAATATTTAAATATTATCGAAATCAAATTCATCAAAGTGGCGGCATCAACACAAGTGCTAAAGTCGACCTTTTCCCTATTCTAGGAGCAAGCCCAAACGGTTTTTTATTTAAAGACGAAAAAATTAAAAACTTATTTGATGAACGTATAAAACAGCTTAAGACAAGTGGTGAATATCAAAAAATATTTGATAAATATACTGTCGCCGTTAAGTCTCCTTAGACATTTAAGAACTAATTACATGCCTAATTTTCCTTATCTAACACAAACTTAAAATAAGAACAGATAATTGCTGCTTAGGTTTTATTCATATGCTTTTTTGTTTTATTTGTTGGTAAAGCATTAGCTGGATCATCCGGCCAAAAATGTTTGGGATATTTCGCTTTCATCTCTTTTTGCACCTCTTTATAGCTTGATTGCCAAAAACCCGCTAAATCTTGCGTTATTTGTATAGGACGTTGCGCAGGTGAAAGTAGTTCTAGCACTAATGCCACTGAGCTACTTTGATTGGTGCTACCAATAGTTGGCCCTTGCGTTAAACCATATAACTCTTGCATAGGCAATGATACTGACGGCGGTTTTTCAACTGAATAATAAATCACACAATGCCTATTGGTAGGGCTTATGTAGCTTGTTGGAGCTAATTCATTAAACTGTTGGTGTTGCTGATAATCCAGCATGCTTAATAATTGCTGACTAAGATTTAAGGTATTTAGCTTAGCTTTCGTTAAAATACCATCAATAAATGGCGTAAACCACAATGAAACTTGTGCTAATAAGGCTTGATCGGAAACATCGGGTAAGTTTAATTGTGGATTAACTTTATTAAGCCAGCGCCAACGTGAAAGTAACTGTAAATCTTTAGCACTCCATTTAAGCCATTTAATACCTTGTTTATCTAACTGTTCAAGCCAAATTGCCTGCACATCAGCAGCAGCTAACGGCTGAGAACATTGAGTTTCTTTAAGTACAAGTGCGCCAATATGTACTTGTTCAGACGTGACGATCGTTTGTTTTTTCTCATCATATACGGTGTAACGGCGTTCACTTGGTGCGACCAATGACCACGCTAAAAGCTGATTTATATCAACTCCTGCCGCTAATCGCACCTGTAAGCCTTTTGAATGCTTAGCAACTTCTGCGGCAACAATAAAAGACTGAGCAGCCAAGGTGTCTTGCTCGTCAATGGTGATACCTTTACCGTATACGGCGATAAACTCACCTTCTTGGTGACGCTTTTTAGCGACCCGCTCAGGGTATGCAATAGCCAATAACGCACCACAATAATTTAACGGTAGCTCAGCCGCCTTTTCCGCATTAACTGCTTTTGCTAAACGGTTAATTTGAGACCATAAACTTTTAAAGCGCGGGTTACTTTTCTCTTTTAACAAGAGCTGAACACGATACGTAATATCACAACTTCTGGAATAGTTAGCAGGTAAAATATCACGTTGCTCTAGTAGCGCTGCTAACATGCAAGCTAGGTACGTTAATCCCTTACAAGAGTGTTGATGTTCAAGATCTACAGCCATCAACGCCATATGTGCATAACGTGGGTGACAACTTAATTGACTGACTTTTTCGCCGTGAGCAGTTAATCGTTGCTGCGGATCTAACAACATTAAATCAATTAAGAGTTGCCAACCTTTTTCCACCGAACGTTTATTAGGAAAATCAAGTAAGTCTAGTTGTTCTAACGATTTAACGCCCCATCTAGCCGCTTCAATAAGCAATGGTAAAATATCGGCTTGTTGAATGGCTAACGCTGACTCTTGAGGCCTACGAGAAAAGTCTTCTTCACTATATAAACGAATACAATGACCTTTTGCTAAACGCCCTGCCCTCCCTGCACGCTGAATAGCCGAGTCTTTAGCAATAGTACGTAATAACAGATGATTAGTTAGGGTATTGTCGTCAAAACACGCCACTTTTTCTAAACCACTGTCAATAACCAACGAAATACCTTCAATGGTTAAGCTAGTTTCTGCAATATTAGTGGCAAGCACTACTTTTCGTTTACCGTGCGTACTCGGCTGAATAGCTTTTTGTTGCGCGGCTAAGGGTAAAGAACCATATAGTGGACAGAGCTCAGTATACTCGTCTAGGCGCGGTTCAAGCTGACGCATCACAAAATGAATATCGCCACTACCCGGCAAAAAAACTAATATAGCATCTTGGAATTGTTTAAGCGCTTGTTCAATTACATTAACAGTATGTTGCCGCCAATTATTTATACTTTTAACTGGCTTATAGTCAAACGTTATTGGGTGGCTACGCCCTTCACAGCTTAAATGTTTTGCATTTGGTAAGTGTGCAAGTAATTTATCACTGGCCAACGTTGCCGACATTAATAAAAGTTTTAATTCTTCGTTTAACCCTGATTGCACATCTCGCAATAAAGCAAAGGCGGTATCTGTTTGTAATGATCGCTCATGAAACTCGTCCATAACGACCATAGCCGTTGTGAGCATTTCAGGATCATTTTGAATGATCTGAATCAACACACCTTCGGTGATCACTTCAAGCTGAGTATTATGACTAACACAAGTATCGTCTCTTAAACGATAGCCTACACGCTGCCCGACTTTTTCACCAAGCGCTTGTGCAAGGTATTGAGCAATACTTTTTGCTGCTAAACGGCGAGGCTGTACTAAATAAATCGTTCCTGTAAGCCCCAAGTTTAGCAACCATAAAGGTACACGAGTTGACTTACCCGCGCCTGGTGGCGCGGATAATAACATTGTGTTAGTTAACTTAAGTGACGCTAAAAACTGACCACGTATCGCGTCAATAGGTAAAGCTGTGGGCATATAAAAGAGTGACAAGGTTGATCAAGAATTATTGCAACATCATATCAAATAATAGAAATATTGAATAATTAATTGAAGTAAAGTCTCGCCCCTAATTACTTTTTTACACACTAAAAGTAATGATCATTAAAGCTTGCAACTTTAAAAATTTATGCTTACTTGGCAATCATTTCAAAAGTTGTTATCTATACTCTCCGATAAAGTAATCGAGAGTGAATATGCAATTAGCCGCACATGGAAAGTACGCCGTAAAATCTCACGGTAATATTTTAGTTGTCGATGCCCACGGACCATTTAACGATATCACCGCGGCTGCGTACTGCGAAGACATGCATAAAGCATGTGAGAACTTTTCAGGTCAAGCTTGGGGCTTGTTGGTTACTTTTTACGGTAACAGTGTATTCACACCTGAAGCTGAGCAAGCATTAATAAAGATCACTCAATACCGCATGACGCGAGGCATGATAGCCACCGCCTGTGTCATTATAGACAGTAGTTCTGCTGACATCCAGCAAATGCAGCTTCGTAAAATATACCAAGCGTGCAATTTAACCTTTCATGTTTTTAGCGACATTGATAGTGCGCGTATATGGTTACAAGAATTTGTTAATGAGAATACACCCGCATTAAAAGTATAAAACGCACTAGATGTTAGTGCGCTTTATACTTAACAGAGTTCACTTTAATTATTGAGATAAAACAAGGTTAGCAATAGTTGCAATGCTCAAACCTGTAGCTCCTGCCGCCCATAGTTCGTTAGCGCTGCCATTATAAGCCGCAGCTAAGTCAAAGTGCAGCCATCCTTTACTATCAACAAAACGCGACAAAAATCCTGCAGCATTACTTGCGCCGCCAGGTCCGCCACCAGGAATAGGACGACTATTAGCTGTTTCAGCAAAAGATGACGGGCATTTATCTTGGTGCCATTTTGCTAGTGGTAATTGCCACAAAGGTTCATTCTCTTGAGCCGCCGCACTCTTGGCTTGTTCAGCTGCGGTAGTATCTAATGAAAACAATGCAGTATAGTCGCCACCTGTTGCCATAACGGCTGCGCCAGTTAACGTTGCCGCATCAATAATCAACGACGGATTATTTTCACTTGCCATTAATAAACCATCGGCCAGTACAATACGGCCTTCTGCATCGGTATTGGCCACTTCACAAGTCACACCGTTTTTATAAGTTAAAATATCACCTAATTTATATGCATGGCTACTCACCATATTTTCTGCACAACATAAAATCAGCTTAACCCGCTTATTAAGCCCTTTATCTATTGCGTAAGCTAATGCCGACGTTACAACAGCAGCACCGCCCATATCGCATTTCATGCTAAACATGCCAACGCTTGATTTTAAACTGTAGCCGCCACTATCGAAAGTGATCCCTTTACCAACCAGGCAAGTAGAAACTTCCGCTTGTTCATCACCCGTTGGGTTATAGTCAATCTCAACAATACAAGGAGGGTTAATACTGCCTTTACCTACATTATAAACACCCACCCAGCCCTGTTGCGATAACTCTTCGCCACTAATAATTCGCGTATTTACATATTCAGGGGCTTGCGATGTTATATATTGTTGTGCTTGTTGAGCTAATAATAAAGGAGATAAATCACTCGGCGTTTGATTAGTAAGATCTCGCGCCCAAGCATAAGCCGTCATTTTTTGAGTAAGTAAGTTCACCGTTTCAGTAGAGCCCGTAAACTTAACATTAGCCGTTTTTTTCACGCAAGAAAAGCCTAGCGCAAATGCCCATTGCCATTCAAAAGTCCAAGCTTCACCTTGAAGTGTTGCTTGCTGTACACCTAATTTTTCGATGCTACGCGCCGCTTTTTGAATTTTTTGTAAAGGCGCTAAAGTAGCTTCATCCAAATAAATATAAATATCATCATTTACAATTTGCAAAAGATTATCGCTTTGCCACTGCGATGATGGTTTCGTCGTTGTTAAAAAAATAGTCGTTGTTAAAGACATCGGTGCTAATTTCCTTGTTAATTAGGTTGTAATTCAGCCAAATCTAGCCATAACTCAGCTCTATTTAATGGTGTTTTGCTTGAAAGAAATGGGTTTTTCAAATGATATACATGACGATTTTGAGCGCTTATTTTACTTACAATTTCACCATAGTATTTATTAAAAAGACGATCAAAACTGCCGTCTTTAATTGCTCGCTCTAACCCTTCTTTAATATTAGTGGCGAGTGAGACATTATTCTTATTTACGTAGAAATAATATGCTGTTGGGTAATGAATAAGAGCTTTTTGTTCAACCACCAAGTTTTTATCTTTATGCTTATCAAATTCACTATCTACTTCAATAACGGCCCTAGGAAAATAATCAAACCGACCATTTACTAACATGTCAAATAAACCATCGTAATCGCTGCCTTTTTCGACATAAATATCATTACTTTCTAATATTTTAGTGTCAGACCAACTATGCAGTTGTCCAGCGCTAAGCTTTTTAAATTCAGATAACTTCGAATTTTTAGTAAATATCTCTTTATTTCCTAACGTAACTAACGCAATTCGCCAGCCATACAACCCTTTAAGCAAGGGGATTCTAATAGGTTTTAACATCGTTTCACGGGCTTTAGTAGCACCACCAGCAATAATATCAATCCCTTTATTTTGAGCAATAATTTCCAAAACCCTTAGTTTAGGAAAGCTTTTATTGTGAAAATTAATCTTATAATTTTTATTCGGAAAATAAGATAAGGCATGTGATAAAATATCCGTAATATAGTCTTCCCTTTCACTACCATGCATAACAACCTGCTCTGCCATACAGCTATAACTGCTCAGACAAGTCATTAAGAATATTATTTTAAATAATCGCATAAAAATCCACACTAAAATTCTCACTCAAAACATGCTAGCGACACAAGAATACGTACATTATCAATTGAAAATATTAATAAATATCACGCTAGGCTTATTTGGGCCGCTGCATTAAGTACATGGCTATTGTATTTCAGATAACGGTAATTAATATAGACCTAAATATATTATTTAATAAATTCAATTTTAATAGTGAGTATTCAATCACTTCATAGTAATTTAATTTCCATGTTTAGTTGACCATTGTATGAGTGGTTGAAATACTAACCTCCCATTTAATGAAATTTATCATCCTGGTTACATGAAATTCAACCCCCCACTAAGTAGAGCAATATTAATCAAGCGCTATAAGCGTTTCTTAGCTGATATAACTCTTCCTGATAAATCAGTGCATATTGCACATGTAGCAAATACTGGAGCAATGAAAGGCTGCGCTGAAACTAATGACATAGTTTGGTATAGCACTTCTGATAACCCTAAACGTAAATACCCTTTTAGTTGGGAAATCACCCACACTCAACAAGATCACTACATTTGCGTAAACACTTTACGTGCGAATCAATTAGTTGAAGAGGCTCTTAATAACAATATCATAAAAGAATTAAGAGGTTTTAGCTCACTGCAGCGTGAAGTTAAATATGGTACTGAGAACAGTCGCATAGACATATTATTGAAGTTCGATAATAAACCCGACACTTATATTGAAGTTAAGTCTGTAACCTTGCTAGAAAATCATATGGGCTATTTTCCAGACGCCGTTACTACCCGAGGCCAAAAGCATTTACGAGAATTAATTGAAATGGTTGAACAAGGGTATCGTGCAGTATTATGCTTTGCTGTTCTGCACACAGGAATTAATAATGTCCAAGCGGCTAAACATATCGACCCTAAATATGCTGAATTACTCATCAATGCAATTAATAAAGGTGTCGAAGTTATTGCCTACAAAGCTGAAATATCTCCTGATGAGTTATTACTCACTAAGCCTTTAGATATCAATATATAACAGGTTAAGCGCTCTGTATTGTGGCAATTTAATGTACCTACATTCCTTGTTCTTTATTAAAACTCAACAGACCTCAACATATTCATATATAATTATGTTGTTCTTTTATTAACTCATTACTCTTTATAGGTTTTTTATTATGAAAATTATTGCTTCTTTATTGGTCGTCGTTTTAATGGTACTCGGTGGCGGTTTATGGTTTTTGGCAAATGGTTCGCTCAATGATTTTGTTAAAACACAAATAGAAAGTGTCGGCTCTAGCATTACCGAACAAAAAGTAGGGGTAAATGCTGTTGATATACGCCTAACAGAAGGTGCAGGCACACTTAAAGGGCTAAAAATAGCAAACCCTCGCGGCTACAGCCAAGAAAATGCATTCACTTTAGATGAAACTACCTTAGATATTGATTTAGCCAGCTTAACTAAAGAGCCAATTGTCGTTGATGCCGTTATAATTAAAGCCCCTCAAGCCTTTGTTCAAATAAAAGCAAATGGCAGCTCTAATATTCAAGACTTATTAGATGCAATCAATAAAAATACCGCTTCTGCTACTCCTCCACCAGAAAAAACACCATCAACAAGCCCTGAACCAAAACTTTCAGTAAGTAAAATTGTGCTAGCGGGCACCCAGCTCACTTTAGATTTAACTGATTTAGGTAATAAAGTTCACCAAGTAACCTTACCCGATATTAATTTGAACAATATTGGCGGTACCAATGGTTTACCCGCAAGTGAACTCGGAGCTGTTATTGCTAAAGAAGCATTGTCATCCATTTGGGCCGCAGCCAAAAAACAACAAAAAGAAGCGTTAAAAGAGAAAGCCAAAGAGAAACTGGAAGATAAAGCGAAAAAAGAATTAGGTAAGTTATTTGGGAAGTAAACTTCCATAATAATAAGTGAACGCTTTATTTAAAAGCGTTCTTAAAAGTAGTAACCTAATACTCGCTCAAAAAAAGGATCGATACTATGTCACAGAAAAAAGCGCTATTAATACTTGCCACAAGTTTATCTTTGATGAGTACACACACACTTGCCACAGATTTTGAAATTACCCCTTTAATTGGCTATACCAACGGTGCAGATTTAGCCACGCCTGCTGGCGATAATGATATTTCTCTTTCATCAGGTGCCAATATCGGAATAGGGATAGCTTGGCAGGACACACCTACAGGTCAGGGGCAAGTGCTAATCAATTATGTAAGCCATGATTTTAAAAGCGATATTGATCAAAAAAATGAATCATTAGATATTTTATATACCCATTTCAATGGTGTTGCACAATTTCGCCAACAAGATTACTTAACCACACTTTCTTTAGGGCTAGGTGGTGCTTATTTTCAAAGTGATTTTAATGAAGAGCTATACGCATCAGCAACTATTGCTATTGGTACTCAGTATAAAATTAACGAGCAATTTTCTTTTGTTACCGAGTTACGAGGTTATGCCACGTTGGTAGACAAAGATGACAATTTATTTTGTCAAATGGAGCAATGCCAAGCTCAATTTGAAGACAGCGTATTTATGGAAACCAGCCTTTCTATTGGTATTGCCTACAGATTTTAAGCATTAGATTTATATAAATTACAGGAGAATAAAATGAAAAAATTGATTGTTGCCGCTTTATGTTGCTTTACTGTTGCAGCTTGTGCGCCAGAAGTGGGTAGCGAAGAGTGGTGTAAACAGCTAAAAGAAAAACCAAAAGGCGATTGGAGCACAACAGAAGCTAAAGACTACACAAAACATTGCCTGTTTAAGTAAAATATTTTTACATAAATAAACGAACGACCTAATGCTGATCAAGTAAATTGATTGGCATTTTTTTTACAACTACCTTGTGCTTTACCCTCATACCAGCATCAATAATATCAACCTGTATAAGTAATCGCTTGGCGATAATTTAAAGGTTCAAAGGCACAGATTATATGCTCCATATATAACCTAAGTACCAACATTCATGTAATAGCCTTGTTAAAATCAACAACGCAGCATATGAGTCTTTAATACTCGTCTTTTGGTAACTTCTTTATGCGAAATCGTATAACAATACGTTATATATCACATTTAATGTTATAATAAACCAAGCCTTATTGGTGACCATTTAGCTTAATAGGTGTATAAAATTACAGATAAAGATTGACGACACCTATAAAAACTTGCTAAAAGAGCATGCTTACAGATAAATGCTATTAAGCTCATATCAGTTTCAAACTTATAACTAATTGATTTAATAGTATAAATAAATAAATTTCATCTATATCCTTGATTTTTGTTTGCTGTAGCACAATATAGTTCTGATAATTTAGGTCTATTAAATAATTGGCACATGCAGTCAATGGGTGACAACTTAGATAAGCCCTTTGGTCTAGTAAGTATTAGGAGAATTAGCATGCCAAACAAAAAAGCTTTAGGTATTTTGGCATTAGCCGGCGTTGAACCGTATAAAGAAAAACCTAACGAAGAATATATGGGTCCTGATCAACAGGAACATTTTAAAAAGATTCTTGATGCTTGGCGTATACAATTACGTGAAGAAGTTGATCGTACCGTAACGCACATGCAAGACGAAGCTGCAAATTTCCCTGATCCTGTTGATCGTGCGGCACAAGAAGAAGAATTTAGTTTAGAACTACGTACACGTGACCGTGAGCGTAAGCTAATTAAAAAAATCGAAAAAACATTACAATTTATTGAAGATGACGATTTTGGTTTCTGTAATTCTTGCGGTATTGAAATTGGCATTCGTCGCTTAGAAGCACGTCCAACTGCCGATTTATGCATTGAATGTAAAACGTTAGCCGAAATAAAAGAACGTCAAATGGCTGGCTAAGCCACCATATTCAATGACAACAAACCTTTCTGAGCGATCCGATAAACCTTATCGTGGTCGCTTTGCTCCCTCTCCTTCTGGATTACTCCACTTCGGCTCCTTAATTACCGCATTAGCAAGTTATTTAGACGCACGTAAAAATAATGGTACTTGGTTAGTACGCATTGAAGATATTGATCCCCCGAGAGAATTAGCTGGCGCAAGCGATAAAATATTAACAACACTTGATGCTTATGGTCTTCATTGGGATGAGCAAGTGTTATATCAAAGCAAGCAAAGCGAACGATACCTCGCCCTACTTAATCGGCTTCATAAAAGCCACCTTTGCTATTATTGCCAATGTACTCGCGCCAATATCAAAGCAATAGGCGGAATTTATCAAGGACATTGCCGTACACTCGGTTGTTCATATAACAATGCGGCAATTAGACTGATAAACAATCACCCAACTAGTCACTTTACCGATATTATTCAAGGGAATGTACGCGGTGATGCTGCTCTGGCACACGAAGATTTTATCATTCATCGTAAAGATGGTCTTTTTGCCTATCAATTAGCGGTAGTTGCCGACGATATTTATCAAAATATAACTCACATTATTCGAGGCTGCGATTTACTAGAGCCCACCATGAGGCAGTTAACTCTGTTTCAAACACTTGCCAGTCACACGCCGCAATATGGGCATATACCTTTAGCGGTTACCCGTGAAGGTTTTAAACTCAGTAAACAGAATAACGCCCCTGCTATTGATATTTCAGCCCCACAAGCTTCATTGGTCGCAGCGCTTGAATTTTTAGGACAGCAACCTGAAAAATCACTACTTACAGCAAGTGTTAGCCAGATTATTGACTGGGGCATTGCTCACTGGTGCATACAGCGCGTTCCAAAAAAGCAAGAAATAGTGATAACAGCGTAATAATTGCTGCTTTTTCATTCTCTTTTTTAGCTGAGTAGTATATTATTGCGCGGCAATAAATATAGAGTCTGCCAAGGGTATCGTTATTAAAAAAGTCATTAATTTGTGTAAAAAAGTTTTCACAAAAAGTAAAAAAAAATCAAAATCAATTCAAAATAGCGCAATCCCTAGCGAGCCTCACGTATTAACCCGAGATCAGCACCCTGTTTCGCGCAAATTTATTAGCGCTAATGCACTAAAAGTGCTTTACCGCCTTAACAATTCAGGTTTTGATGCTTACTTAGTTGGTGGTGGTGTTCGTGACATTTTATTAGGTATTACACCTAAAGACTTTGATATAGCGACTAATGCAACCCCTGAGCAAATAAAGGGCCTTTTTAGAAATTGCCGCCTTATTGGCCGACGTTTTCGTTTAGCCCATATTGTCTTTGGTCGAGACATTATTGAAGTTGCCACATTTCGAGGACATCACGACAATGCCTCTGACAAAGAACAACAATGCCAAAAAACCTCTAAGCAAAGTGAGCATGGCATGCTACTTCGCGACAATATTTACGGCTCAATAGAAGAAGACGCTGAACGTAGAGACTTTACCATTAATGCGCTTTACTACAGTGCTAAAGATTTTACCGTACACGACTTTGCTAACGGCATTAACGATGTAAACGAGCGACAAATTCGCTTAATTGGCGATCCTGAAACACGCTATAGGGAAGATCCTGTACGAATGTTAAGAGCGATTCGCTTTGCCACTAAACTAGATATGACCATCAGCAAAGCCACTGAGGGCCCTATTAAGTCATTAGCACCATTGTTAGCGAATATTCCACCCGCGCGCATGTTTGAAGAATTCAACAAACTGTTTTTATCAGGTAAAGCGTTAGCAAACTTTGAGCAGTTACGTGAATATCAATTATTTGCCTATTTTTTTCCAATTGTAGAGCAGTCGCTAAAAAGCCAAGACTTTCCTTACTTAGCTCAATTTATTCGTACCGCTTTAACTAATACAGATACTCGTATTAATAATGACAAGCGAGTAACACCTGCATTTTTATTCGCGGCAATGTTATGGTATCCACTGCAACAGAAAATAGCGCAGTTAAAAACAACGACAACATTAACACCGCAAGACGCCTTTTTTGAAGCCTATCATGAAATGATGTCTGAACAGCAACGCAGTATTGCGATACCCAAACGCTTCCAAGCGGTAATGAAGGACATTTGGATATTGCAGGAAAAATTTGAACGTCGTGAAGGTAAAAAAGCGTTTAAAGCTCTCGAACATGTGAAATTTAGAGCCGGTTACGACTTTTTATTACTACGTGCTGAAATTGAACAAGAAAACTCAGCACTAGCAAAACTTGCCCAATGGTGGACTGATTTTCAGCACAGCAACCCAGACACTCAACAGCTTATGGTAAAGTCAGTTGTTAAAACTTCAGGCGCTAGGCGTACACCACGTAAAAGACGTAAACCTAAAGCTAGTACGGCAAGTGCCACAAACACTTCTGAGTAAACGATGACATTAGCATATATTGGTCTCGGCAGTAATTTATCAGACCCTAAACAGCAAATAATTAATGCTTTGGCAGAGCTTAAACACATAGCCAAAAGTGAATTGGTTGCTGTTTCATCGTTATACTTTAGCCGCCCTATGGGGCCGCAAGATCAACCCGACTATATGAACGCAGTTGCCGCTATTGAAACAACATTAGCTCCTTTAGCATTACTTGATAGCTTACAAGCCATTGAAAATAGTGCAGGCCGTGAGCGTAAAGATAATCGCTGGGGCGCTCGAACTCTCGATTTAGATATTTTGTTGTACGGACAAGATGTTATTAAAAGCGAAAGACTAACAGTGCCTCATTATGGCTTACACTTGAGAGAGTTTGTACTTATACCATTGGCCGAAATAGCGCCCACGCTACTACTGCCAAACGGGAAATCAATTTCATTACTTGCCGATATTATTGATAAAAATGGCCTACAAGTGCATAGCAAGCTGCTAGAATAAATTTACTCAGTTATACTCATTAAAAAATTAGTGGACATATAATGAAAAAAGTCACCACCGCCACCTTACGTAAAATGAAAGAACAAGGTGAAAAAATATCAACCATTACCGCTTACGATGCCAGCTTTGCCAAAATATTTGACCAAGCAGGTATACACGCCATATTAATTGGTGACTCTCTAGGGATGGTACTTCAAGGGCAAGACGATACCTTGCCCGTAGATATTGAACACATGGCTTACCATACTCAATGTGTAAAGCGTGGTGTTGAGAAAACGTTAATTATTAGCGATATGCCTTTTATGAGTTATGCCACAACCGAGCAAGCATATACCAACGCTGCTAAATTAATGCAAGCTGGTGCGAGTATGGTAAAACTTGAAGGTGGTAAGTGGTTAGTAGACACCATAAAAGGGTTAGTTGAACGTGGTATTCCTGTTTGCGCTCACTTAGGGTTAACGCCACAATCAGTTAATGTGTTTGGCGGCTTCAAGGTGCAGGGGCGCGAGCAGACACAAGCTGATGAAATGATCGAGCATGCAAAATTATTAGAAGCTGCAGGCGCACAACTATTAGTGCTAGAGTGTATCCCGGCAGCCTTAGGTAAAGCAATTTCAGACGCAATTTCAATACCTACCATTGGTATAGGCGCGGGTAAAGGCACTGATGGTCAAATTCTTGTGATGCACGATGCTTTAGGCATTTCTTGCAGCTATATGCCTAAATTTTCTCGTAACTTTTTAATCGATACTGGCGATATTCAAAAAGCCGTTGAACTTTACATTAGCGAAGTCACTCATGGTAATTTCCCTGGTGATGAACACATTTTTAAGTAGTAAATAACAATGATAACAACAAGTGAAATAAGCGATGTACGCCAGCAAATAAAACAATGGCACCAACAAGGGCTAACCGTTGCATTTGTACCCACTATGGGGAATTTACATGCAGGACACATAGCCTTAGTCACTGAAGCGCACCGCCATGCTGATAAAGTCGTTGCAAGTATTTTTGTTAACCCAATGCAGTTTGGCGTTAATGAAGATATTGACAGTTACCCACGTACAATGGAAAACGATCAAGCCCAGCTAGTAGCTGCAAGCACAGATTTATTATTCACGCCGACACCTGCCATTATTTACCCTAAAGGGCTTGATAAACAAAGCTATATTGATGTTCCCAATGTGTCTGAAGGTTATTGTGGTGAAAGCCGTCCTGGCCATTTTCGTGGTGTGGCCACCGTTGTATGTAAGCTATTTAATATAGTTCAGCCTGATGTAGCTTGCTTTGGCCTAAAAGACTACCAACAAGTACAGGTTATTCAAACCATGGTTGAAGACTTGTCTATGCCTGTCACTATTATTCCTGTAGCAACTATTAGAGAAGCGAGTGGGCTTGCTTTAAGCTCTCGTAATGGTTATCTCACCGACGAAGAAAAGAAAGCCGCTCCAGCATTAAGTCAAAATATACAATGGTTAGCAGAAAAAATTCAGAGTGATACTGATTTCATCGGCTTAGCGAAGCAAGCAGCAAGTTTTATTAATAATGCGGGACTCAAAACCGACTACATTCATATATGCCATGCAAGAACGCTACAACCAGCCAGTGAAGACGACAGCGAGCTTGTTATCTTAGCCGCTGCTTATTGCGGAAAAGCGCGCTTAATTGATAATTTACAAGTAACGCTAACAAAAGACAAAAGTTAACCGGTAAGTTTTCATAATAAAAATCAAAAAAAAGGCCAGACATTACTTGTCTGGCCTTTTCTATTATAAATTTTTACTACTCGTATGAGCGTTCTAACCACATAATTTGTGACTTAAGATCCGCTATTTCTTCACGAGCTTGCGCTAACTGCTGCTCTACTGCTGTAACATTGAAACTTTGTTCGTCAGCTTGAATCGGTGTAGCTTGACTCTCTGTGTATTGCATAACACTCTCCCACTTGGTAAGTACAGCTGAATTATTACACAGTAACTTACAAAAAGAAAGTTATAAGCTTACGTTTAGTCGCTATTGGTTAAGATAAAAAAGAGAATTAGTGTAAAAACAAACGGTAAATAGTTGATAATTATCTAATTAAAAATAAACAGGGAGTTAATTAAAAGTGAAACTTATTTTCAAATAACGAAAGTTTAATAACAAGAAAGTCGCGAATATTTTAACAAAACAATTTATATTGATGACTTTTCAAAAAGCTCAGGTAAGAACTTAATGCTTTCTTTGGCTAATTCCGCTTGCTCTTGCAAAATATCATTCAATATAGCTTTAGTGGTTAACGGGTTTGCTAGTACCACACGAAAAACGAGTGTTTTGCGGTTATTATATTTAGCCACCTCAATACGAGTACGCGAAACAAATGATTTTCCATTTTCACGCTGACGCTTTTGAATAAACTTAGTTAGCTGATCAAGTAATTGATTAATCGAGAGTTGTTCGCTTTCATTGCAATGCTCTAAGTAACGTTGTACTTGATAAGGATTATAACGATAGGTTAGCAAACAAAGTTCAGGTTTAGTAACAAGTTCAAAGTCGCTATGCTGTTCAATTAATCCTGCATAATAATTGGCTTTATCAATACTCTGATTAATTAACATTTCATATCCAGGGCGACTAATAATATGCAAGCTGGCATAAACTAACATTGCCATGCCAGGTCTTGAGCCTTCCAGCGTATGAGAGCCTAAATCTTTTGAGCCCTTACGTAATATATATTCAGCGTGATGTTCAATTGAACTCGCTAACGCGGGATCTTTAAAAACAACTAAACCTGCGCCCATAGGTACGTACATTTGTTTATGTGCGTCGATAGTAACCGAGTCAGCTAATTCAACCCCTTTTAAAATATTTCGGTGTTGATTCGACAACAATGTTGCGCCGCCCCATGCAGCATCAACATGAAAATGGCATGAAAACTCTTGAGCGATATGTGCCATTTTTTCAAGTGGATCTACATTGCCCGTTTCAGTTGTACCAGCAACACCAACAATACTTAAAATCGCAATATTTTTTTGCTTGAGTTCAGCGCATTTATCTCTAAGTTTGTCGCAATCTATTCGGTTATTTTCATCGGTAGGAATAGCAATCACACTATCACGCCCAATGCCTAGTATATCTGCTGATTTTTTTAATGAATAATGACCGCGACTCGACACCAAAATAACCATGCCATTATATTGATAATGGTTAAGTGCAGCGAATAAGCCTTGCTGCGCCACACCTTTAAAGTCTTTGTCGGCTTTAAGTAAATTATTACGCGCCACCCAAAGCGCCGTAATATTCGCTACAGTACCACCTGAACAAAATGCACCTAACGAGTGATTAGCGCTATGCATCCAGCGTTGATAAAATTCATCTTCTTCTTGGTACACTAAGCGGTGCATCATACCCAATACTTGTCGCTCTAATGGCGTAAACGCTTTCGAGGTTTCAATTTTTACAAGGTTTTGATTTAACCCCACCATTAACTTCGATAATGGCAAAATAAAATACGGTAAGGCTGATGTCATGTGCCCAATAAAGCTGGGGCTAGAAGTGTGTACTGATTGTGCCACCAATTTGTCGAGTAAATGGTGCATATGATCAGAAACATAAGCAGGTTGTTCAGGTAAAGCCGAGCTAGCAAAGTCTTTTTCAATTGAAGATAATAAGTGATCTTTTGCAACAATATGATCACCCAAAAAACCCGCAAGGTTTTGCGATATTTCTTGTTCAATTCGCCCTAATGTTGAGTCAGGCGCTTCTGGAATGGTAAAAATGCGATGCAATGATTCTTCAGTAGCATTTGCCGCACGTTTATTAACCGTCATAGACATTCACTTGGTATTGCCAAATAAGGCAATTAAACTATTGATAATAAGTGCGGCACTTTAATAAAATTTAGTGCAAATGTCTTGTGTTTTTCGCGAAATTTGCGACTTATGCCACTAAAGATGCAATATAAACTAATGCTAATTCAACCAAAACCAAACTACTGAAGGCCATCATTAATACATTTTTTTTAATACTGTTAGTCATCTTGCTCATCCTACAAATAAAGTTAATCAATAGGTATCAAGTTTCATTCCAACACCATAACCAACTGATAGATAAAGAAATAAGGCAAAACCCGCTTACTTAAACTTTAGAGAAAGTGAATAAATTAACTAACAATTAGTCTTTATCACTAAATAATAATTCACCAACGCTCTTTTCTTAATAACTCTGTCCAATAGAAAGATAGAACTGATCTGCACGATCTTTATAATTATCTTCCGCTTTACCGTAGCCTATAAATATTGGCCCTATAGGGCTGTCCCAGCCCGCAAAAATACTGCCCGCCCATACCCAACTTGCTTTACTGATATTGTCAGGCAACCAAACATTCTCACCAACCCAGCCCCGCTCTATTGAAGTGCCTACGTATAATGGTGAATCAAAAAAGCTTAATCGATTTTCATGCATTTTATACATGTATATTACACTCGAAAATTTTACTTCTGATCCATAAAGGAAATTTTTAGGATAGCCTGACAAGTTAAATAACCCGCCTAAAGAAAACTGCTCTAAACCAACTTCTTCCGCCGCACTTTTGTATTTGTCATAACGCCAACGAGTTTTAAGTAAATGATTATTAACCCCCTTGGCGGCCACTAATTCAATACTGGTATTAACACTTGAACTATTCACAGACTGAAAAGAATCATTAAGCCATTCACGCTTACCATTAAACATAAAACCACGTGTTGGAAAGCTTAAGTCATTCAGGCTATCCCAACGCATTGACAAAGCGAGTCCATTACGGTCAAACGGCAGCTTATTGTCACCAAATGCAACCGATAGCAAGGTCGGTAGTCGATAGCTTCCTTGGCGGCTAAGCCAACCTGCTTCTACAGCTGAATGATCTGAAAGATTCCAGCCGACTCCTGCTGAAAAAATTGACTCTCGTCGAAAAAACTCCCCCATCGACAACCCCTGCTGATCTTCCAATATCAGTGTTTCACTATGCCATTTGAACGACGATGTTAAATAGGTAGATGGCGTAAATACGGGCCAATAAATTTCGCTATTAAATATTTTATCGGTGCCAACAGCAAGTTCATTATGCCACTCAGCACCCAGTTCGCTTAAATTAGTGAGCGTATAAGAACCAGCTAATTGCATATGACGATTGGTATGAAAGTCATCGTCTAATAAAAATCGAAAATTAATATAACTCGGCCCCCAAGACTTTTCTTCGGCGGTCACTTTAAGCTCTCTACTACCATCGGGTAATAGATAAAGTTCTTGGGAAACTCGTTCCATGGTATCAAGCCCGTAAACACGGCGCAGTCCGTCAGTCAGTTGCTCTGTATTATAGGTTTCACCTGTTCCTATATTTAAACGCTGCTGAATAACGCTATCGGCCAAGCGAGTTTGGTTGACTAACAGCACCTGATCGATTTGATTCTTATCTATTCGCTCTCTGCGATGGCTAACTAACCAATTCTTATACTGGCTGGGAGAGGTGCTTAATAACGCCAAAGAATCTGTTGATTGCTTCGCTGCCACTTCTCCAGCAATTATCGCATGCTTTACTTTGGCAAAATCTAACGTACCAATATCTTTAACATTAGGTTCTATAAGAATATCCGTTGGGCGAAGTAACGCTTTTTGTTGACTAACCACTTGTTTCACTAAAAAGCTGGTCAGTTGTTCAGTGATAGCAAAGGCAGAATCAAGCGCTTCAGCAGGCCGTAACGGCGCATCTATTCCTACCGCAATAACATGATCAGCGCCTAATTGTTGAGCAACACTAATGGGTAAGTTATTGGCTACGCCTCCGTCAACTAGGGTTAATCCATTAAGCACAACAGGGCGTACAACACCAGGAATCGACATCGACGCTTGAACCGATGCAACTAAACTCCCTTTAGCTAATACGACTGTGTCTCTATTACTTAAATTTGCTGCCACGGCTCGAAAGGGGATGGCTAATTGGTCAAAATGGACAAAGTCAGCTTGTAAGCCATAAGCTTGTTGCACTAACTCATTCATCGCTTGCCCCAGCAGTAAGCCTTTGGGTACTTTAAGTCCGCTAGTATCAAGCCCTAAATCTAAGCGCATAGGAAAAGCATCGCGCTGTTGTTTACGACGCATTGGCATTTCATCGCGAAACACATGATCTCTAAAGCCCGCCCCCCAATTTAGCTCACTAAAAATACGCTCTATATCATCAGGACTATGACCACTGGCATACAAGCCACCAACAAAGGCGCCAAAGCTAGTGCCTATCACAATATCTACAGGTATTTTTAGCGCTTCAAGCTGTCGAATAACGCCAACATGTGCACCACCTCGCGCACCGCCACCACCTAAAACAAGGGCAACACAAGGACGATTTTTAACTTTTACGCAAGGAGACTCTGCGGTGTATGCGGGGGTAGGTATGGTAAGTATAGTAATAAGGAGAAGCAGTAATCCTTTAGAATTCATCGCGTTATTACGCCTTAAGGGGTTATATTTTGAATAGATTAATCATAAGCGTTTATTCACGATTAAACAAACGCGTTTATATTTACCTTTTTATTGTATTTGTAGCTGCCAACATTGCTGACCACTCGCTTTATATTTAGCTTCAAAAGGGGTTAATGCTTGTTTATCACCAACTAAGGTAATGTCGCCTTTTTTATCTGCAAGCGTCGCAGCAGACTGAAACTCTTCCAAATATAAGCGCCAGTTACTACGGAGAATAATGGTTTTTCCTACTTTTAATATTTCGGGAAAAACAGCACTACCATGCCAACGTCGTTGAATATGCTTCGATTTAGGCCAAGGGTTAGGGTATAAAATATAATGCTTACTCACTTGCCATTTTGCAGCAACAGCTAAACGGTAAAAATCGTTTAAATCAGCCCTTAGCAACATAAAGTTATCAACTTGCTGGGTATTAGTATGTTCACGTAATTCGCTATCGTTACGGTTAATTCGGTGGGCCGATTTATCGACACCAATCACTAACGCTTCAGGATTCATTTTCGCCAATAGCCGCGTACTTTGCCCAACCCCACAGCAAGAATCAAAAATAATATCGCCTTGGTGCTGTTGTACTCGTTCATTGGCCTGATCAAATGCTTGCTGTGTATGCGCTTGTATTGGCTTTTTTGACGGATGAGCTAAATGTTTCAGCACAATTTCTTCAAGCTTTTCATGAATACCTGGCTGATTAGTGATAATCGCTTTTGAATCACCCATAGGTGCTGATTCTTTCATTTGTTGTTCTCTACAATATTTCAAATTAGCTACGTAAGCCTATGCCTTTAGTGATCAAAGTCATCGCAATGGTAAATAGCGTGACAATAAACGCCAATAGTACGGCAAAAGCTACCGTTAAATTAACATCTGAAATACCTAAAAAGCCATAGCGAAACGCATTCACCATATAAACAATTGGGTTTAATTGCGATACGCCTTGCCAAAATTCAGGCAACAGGCTAATGGAATAAAATACTCCGCCTAAATAGGTAAGCGGCGTTAAAATAAACGTAGGAATAATTGAAATGTCGTCAAAGCTGCCTGCAAAAATAGCATTAATTAAACCGCCTAGCGCAAACGTAGCAGACGTTAAGCTTACCGTGGCAATAATCACCCAAATATTATGTATTTGAATATCAACAAAAAACAATGCGACTACCGTGACAATTGTACCCACTAACATGCCTCGTGCCATACCACCGCCAACATAACCTGCAACAATCACCCAATTAGGCACAGGCGCTACTAACATTTCTTCAACATTGCGTTGCCATTTCGCACTAAAAAAAGAGCTAGCAACATTTGAATAGGAGTTCGTAATAACACTCATCATGATCAAGCCCGGCACAATAAACGACATATAGTCAAAGCCGCCCATTTCTCCAATACGAGAGCCGATAAGAGAACCAAAAATAACGAAGTATAAGCTAATGGTAATGGCTGGCGGCACTAAGGTTTGCACCCAAATTCGTAAAAATCGATGCGTTTCTTTATGCAGGATGCTTTTTAATGCGACAATATTTCTTGCTGAAGACATAACTATGATCCTACCGTGTGTTGATTCGCCACTTGTCCATTACCCACTAAGGTAACAAAAAGTTCTTCAAGTCTATTCGACTTATTACGCATACTATTGACTTGAACACCTTGTTCAGTAAGTTGCGTAAATACCTGATTAATACTCTGAGATTTTTTAACGTCTATTTCTAAAGTGTGTTCATCAATAATTCGATAACCAAAGTCACTAAGTACTGGTGACGCAGCTAAAGGCGTATGGTCAAGCACGAAGGTTTCTACGTCTAATTTAGCTAACAGTGTTTTCATGCTAGTGTTTTCAACAATAACGCCTGAGTCAATAATAGCAATATTTCGACACAGCATTTCTGCTTCTTCTAAATAGTGAGTCGTTAAAATAATGGTGATCCCTTGCTCATTTAACTCCCGTAAAAAATCCCACATTGAACGGCGTAATTCAATATCGACACCTGCCGTTGGCTCATCGAGAATTAACATTTTAGGCTCATGCATTAAGGCTCGGGCAATCATTAACCGCCTTTTCATACCACCCGAAAGCATTCGGGCTGCATCGTTACGCTTGTCCCATAAATCTAACTGTTTTAAATACTTTTCAGCACGTTGATGCGCTAATTCACGAGTAACACCATAGTAGCCGGCTTGGTTGACTAAAATTTTAGTTAACGATTCAAATTGATTAAAGTTAAACTCTTGCGGCACTAAGCCAATGAAGCTTTTTGCCGTTTCTAATTCAATGTCTAGATCATGACCAAAAACCTGCACTTGACCCGAGGTTTTATTAACCAGCGAGGTGATCACACCAATAGTCGTAGACTTACCCGCACCATTAGGCCCAAGTAATGCAAAAAAATCACCTTCGTTAACGGTTAAATTAATCCCTTTCAGTGCTTCAAAACCGCCTTTATAGACTTTTTTTAGCGCCGATATTTCCAGTGCTTTTTGCATAGTTCAACCTCGTGGCTTACTTTAAGTGGTTAGATTAAGTGTATAGAACAATTGGGGCATATTCACTTATTTCAACAACTAAGGTCAGATAAATGGGTTGATATATTCGACTAACAACATTGCCAAAAATTTGTATACAATTTAAAGTAGCTCCACAAAATTTAATTTAAGTTGAGATGAAATGAAAAAACTTGTTCATTGGCTTGCTATTACAGGTGTTGCACTTACGATCACTGCCTGTCAAAGCACCTCAGAAAATACTGATGCTCAATCAAAAAATATCAGCAAAAAATCACCATTATCAATAGAAAAAATTTATAAGAGCCGTGAATTTAGCTCAGACTACATTGGCCGTATTCGCTGGTTAGCTGACGGCTCAGGCTATACTGCTGTTGAAAATTCAGCGACCAAAAAAGTGAATGACGCAGGAAAAGAAAAAAGTATAGGTAAAGACATTGTTATCTATAACCCTGAAACATTAGCGCGCAAAGTATTAATAAGTGCCGAGCAATTAACACCTAAAGGTGAAGAAAAACCTTTAGCGATACACAATTATATTTGGTCTGACGATAAACAAAAACTGCTTATCTATACCAACAGTAAACGTGTTTGGCGTTCAAACAGCCGTGGTGACTACTGGGTATTAACCTTAGCAAACAACGAACTGAAAAAACTTGGTGGCAAGTTAGCTAAACCAAGCACACTAATGTTTGCTAAGTTTTCATCTAACGCCAACAAAGTCGCTTACGTATTTGGTAACAATATTTACGTAGAAACCCTCGCAAACGGTAACATTAAGCAATTAACAAAAGATGCTGGCAACGGCATTATTAACGGTTTGTTTGATTGGGTTTACGAAGAAGAATTTACCATTAAAGACGGTTTTAGATGGAGCCCCGACGGTAGTAAAATTGCTTATTGGCAGCTTGACACCAACGGCAGTAAAGACTTCATTATGATCAACAACACGGATGAACTTTATCCAACGCTAACAAAGTTCCCTTACCCCAAAGTGGGCGAAACTAACGCACTGGCGAAAGTAGGCATTGTTGATTTAAAAACAGCTAAAACAGTTTGGAGCCAATTACCTAACAATTCACGCGACATGTATATTCCACGCATGAACTGGAGCGGCAACAGCAAAGAAGTATTAGTACAGCATTTAAATCGTAAACAAGACACCGACAATTTATACCTAACCAATGCCTCAAACGGTAAAGTAACCAAAATTTATACCGAAAAAGACGAGCACTTTTTAGATGGCATTACCGACGCTAAATGGATTGATAACGGTAAATATTTCATTTGGACCAGTGAAGCAAACGGCTGGCGTCATTTCTACAAAATATCTCGCGACGGTAAAACCAAGTTAGACCTAACACCGGGTGAATTTGATACGGTTAGCATTCAAGCGGTTGATGAAGAAAATGGCTGGTTATACTATATCGCATCACCTAAAAACGTAGCACAACGCTACTTATTTAGAAGTAAGTTAGATGCCAGCATCGTTAATCAACAAGTAACGCCTGACACATTTGCTGGTTCAAACAGCTATCAAATGTCTGCAGACGGGCAATGGGCAATTCACTCGCATTCAACGTTTGATCAACCCACCCAAAAAAGGCTCATTAAAGTTGAAGGTCATCAAGTTAAACATATGATGATGGACAACAAGGTATTAATTGAAAAATTAACCACACTAAACAAAGCCGAAACTGAATTCTTCCAAGTAGAAGCACAAGACGGCGTAGTACTTGACGGTTATATTACCCGTCCGCATGACTTTGACCCAAGTAAGAAATACCCAATAATTTTTTACGTATACGGTGAAGCTTGGGGGCAAACAGTACAAGACAGATGGCGCGGAGGTGCTTACCTTTGGGATCAAATGTTAGCCGAGCAAGGTTATATTCTAGCGTCTATCGACAACCGTGGTACACGCGCACCTAAAGGTAGAGAATGGCGTAAGCAAGTGTATGGCGCTGTTGGTGTATTATCTTCTCGCGATCAGTCAGACGCATTAAAAGCAATGGCTAAACGCTGGAACTACATTGATACTAACCGAGTTGGTATTTGGGGGCATTCAGGTGGTGGCTCAATGACACTTAACATGATGTTCCGCTACCCAGAACAATATCATGTAGGTATTTCCTTAGCGCCAGTACCTGATCAAAAACTTTACGACACCATTTATCAAGAGCGTTATTCAGGCCTATTACCAGAATTTGAAGAAAGCTATAAAATAGGCTCGCCAATTACCTACGCTAAGCACTTACAAGGTAAGTTGTTGCTAGTACATGGAACAGGCGACGACAATGTGCATTATCAAGGGGCTGAGCGCTTAATTAACGAATTAGTTAAACATAACCGTCAGTTCGACTTTATGTCGTACCCTAATCGTAGCCATGGCATTTATGAAGGCGCAGGTACTACCTTGCACCTTAAAACCATGATGACACAATACTTTGATCGTAACTTAATGAATAAGTAGTTATTAAGCTTATTGTAAAACAAGACATTGATTGTTATTTGAAGCCTGCATTTGCAGGCTTTTTTGTTCTTGCACTAAAGTTAGTGTTTTTCACCAAATAGTTACATTGTTAACAATACCCCCTTTACCATAAAAACATAAGAAATTGAAAAATAAGAATTAATTTATTGGCGTTAGTTTTGCTTTGTATAGAAGAGTATTACAACTCATCACCATTTAGGAGTAACCCATGAGAAGTGAATTAGAAGACGAGTTATTTGGCCACGAGCAAACAAAAGAAAAGTCATGGAAAAGCTTCGGTGTGTGGCAACGTGGTCTTGCCATGTTGTTTTTTGCTTTTATCGGCAGCTTCGTACGGTTTTTTATTAATTTAATTGCGCTTTTTCAATTTATTACATTGCTCTTTACCAGCAAGCCGAATCGTCCATTAATGAAACTAGGGCAAAGTTTGAATAATTACATTTATCAAATTAATCAATTCTTAACGATAAATTCTGAAAAATACCCATTTCCATTTGCCGACTGGCCAGACGGAAATACCAGCAGAGTACCGCCGTCAGAATAATTAAAGAACGTTTATTAGAAGCTAATCCCCAGAAACTAAAAAGCTCACCTATGTGAGCTTTTTGCTTTTAACACTAATTGTTAACGTCAGTAAAATTACTTACCCGCGCGTGATACATACTCGCCTGTGCGTGTATCAACTTTAACTACTTCACCTATTTGAACGAATAGTGGTACACGTACAACAGCACCAGTAACCAACGTTGCTGGTTTACCACCAGTACCAGCAGTATCACCTTTTAAACCAGGGTCAGTTTCAGTAATTTCTAGTTCAACAAAATTAGGTGGCACCACTGAAATAGGGTTACCATTCCAGAAAGTAATCGTGCACATATCACCTTCTTTTAACCATTTAACATTGTCGCCTACCGCTTTTTCGTCAGCTGCAACTTGCTCAAAGGTCTCATTATTCATAAAATGCCAGAATTCGCCATCGGCATATAAATAGCCTAATTCGGTATCCATCACGTCAGCGCCTTCACATGAGTCACCTGATTTAAAGGTTTTCTCTAATACTTTGCCTGAAATGAGTTTACGAATTTTAACGCGATTAAACGCTTGGCCTTTACCCGGTTTAACAATTTCGTTTTCTAAAATGTTACATGGTTCGCCATCGATCATTAATTTAAGACCGTTTTTGAATTGGTTTGTACTAAAAGTTGCCATAAAATTTTTCGCTTAAATAATTAACAGAGAACTTAACTTGAATGTTGAAATGCCGCAGATAATAACCCAAATTAGTGACCAATTGCACACTTCTTGGCAAAAAGAATTAGCAAATGTGGTCACCGACCCAAAAATACTGCTCGAAATGCTAGCTATTACGCCTAATGCATACTTACAGCACTTTAAAGCACGCACGCTTTTTCCGGTGCGTGTACCCCGCCCATTTATTAGCAGAATGAAACAAGGCGATATTAACGATCCGCTATTAAAGCAAGTGATGCCACTTTCACAAGAGTTTGTAATGACCGAAGGTTTTAGTGCCGATCCTTTAGAAGAACACGACACCGTAGCCGAAGGTTTGCTTCACAAGTATAAACACCGAGTATTAATGATCGTTAAAGCAGGTTGCGCCGTTAATTGCCGTTATTGCTTTAGGCGGCATTTTCCGTATCAAGACAACAGCCCTAATAAGCAGCGCTGGCAAGATGTAATTAACTATATTAGTCAACATCCAGAAATTACCGAAGTAATATTTAGTGGTGGCGACCCATTAATGGCAAGCGACGAACATTTACAATGGCTAATAACGCAAATTGAAGCAATAAGCCACGTAAAGCGTTTACGCATTCATACCCGTTTACCTGTTGTTATTCCACAACGAATTACATCAAAATTAGTCGAAATGCTTAAACAAAGCCGTTTAAAATCGACCATGGTCCTGCACATTAATCATGCGAATGAAATAAACACCGCTTTTATCAATTCGATGAATTTATTAATTGATGCACGTATTCCTTTATTTTGCCAAAGTGTATTACTAAAAGGCGTAAACGACAGCGCCGAGCTATTGTGTCACTTAAGTGAAGTATTGTTTGATAATGGTATACAGCCTTATTACTTACACATGTTTGATAAAGTGCAAGGCGCTGCTCATTTTGAAGTACCAGAAAAAGAAGCTATTCGCATAGCAAAACAAATGATGGAAATATTACCAGGCTTTTTAATGCCAAAACTTGTTAGAGAAATAGCAGGTGAAGCTAACAAAACGCCAATCAATTTGGCATAATAGTGCCATTATTTACCCCTTTATATTAATGAAAAGAAGCCAGTAACGTTATGAGCGCAACAGTAAACCAACAACTACTTGATAATATTTCAATTATTTTAAAAAAGTCATTAACCGCAGACGCTACACTTGCTGATTTACGAGAAAAGAAAATGGCAGGATTCGACGCTATTTTTAAAAAAGAAGCTGGCTTTAACAGTACTGCTAATACTTTTCAGCCATATGTTGAAGAAGTAGCCGACGATTTAATGCAATGGCAAAAAACACAAGACCAAGCCCTACTTATCGCTTTGGTAAAAAAAATAGAGCAGCTGTTTACCGTGTTAGGTAACTTCGAGCAAAGTTATAGTTAAAAGGTTCTAGGTTCTAGGTTCTAGGTTCTAGGTTCTAGCAAGCTAAGGGCGAGATTATCAACATCAAGCCCTAGCGCGATAAAACCTACTGTGCAATATAATCACTAAACGTTTGACTAAACCACTTATCGAGCATTTTCTTCTCATGCGATAAACGCGAATGGCTATAACGCATAGAACTACTCATCATAAAATTCATATCTTTTAAATTAACGTCGTTTTCAGCAACAATTTCTTTTTGAGCTGACAGTAACTGATATGAAAATTTAATTCGCGGGTAAAATATGTCCTTAATAATACGTATTTGATTCATGCCACCATGATGAATATCACCCGCTAAATCAAGATCATTTACCTGAATTTTTAACGTTTGATCTTGTGGTAATTTAGCGGCTAAAAGCGAAAAATGTTTATCAAGCATGGCAAATGTTTCTTTTTTAAACTTACTATTACTACCACTACCCGCATAAACATCACGATATTTATCTGAGTTTTGCCACTCTACCTCTACTTCCGCCGCATTCGTTTGCGGTAGCCATGTGAACACAGCAAGAACAAACGTACCTACCCATTTTAAATTTCTCATATGTTACCTCAATATCAATAAATGACCTGTAAACTTAGCTATAGTAGCAGGTTAAAATGAATATAAACTGAACATCAAAAGATATTACTCGCAATAGTTGGTAACGCTCTTGACTTACGCTTACCATTTAATATCGCGCCAAGCCATGTAGAACGAACAAACAGATCGTAAAGCACTATTGAAATAAGCAGGGTAATAACGCTAATGCTCGTTAATTTAATTAACCAGTGCAGCGGTAATTCAGCAAAAGCAACTTGTAGCCAAACCACAATAGGTAAATGAATTAAGTAAAGCCAGTAAGACGAGTCTGCAACATAACGTAATAAAGCATCAGAGCGAGTAAATAAGCGCTCACATACACCAATTGACAACGCAACTAACGACCACATCATTAATGCATAACTCAGCATAAAACTCACTTTAAGGTGTAAATAATAAGGGTGTTCAATTTGAGGTTCGAAGTCAATCAACAATATAGTGGCGGCTATTGACAACACACATGCCAGTAATTTTAACCATGTTATTTGGGCAAAGTTTTTAATAAAATTTTCTTGCCGATGAAGCAACCAACCAAACAGAAAAAAGACAGTATAAAGTATGGCAATTGGCATATTAGGCATTAGCGATTTATCGGGTGTGTCCATTCCCCAGTTTTCCATAAACCAAAGGCATAATGCCGTTGGTATTATTAACACAAGCATGCCAATGGGTGAGCGACAAAGCCAACCGACAATATTTTCGCCCCACGCCGCTAGTGTGCGATTTAGCGATGAAGAAAAACCAATAACATAGCGCAGCAAAACTACTGATAACGAAATTATTAGCAAGTAATACAAAAACCATAAATGCGTGCCCGTTAAAAACCCATAGGGTAATTCACCAAAACTAGCAAGGCCTGCTAAAAGCCCATTAACAATATTCACATCGCCTCGTAGACTTTCAGCTCCCATTGTCCAACCTGAAACAATAAGCGGCCTAAGTACAAACCAACCAACAATCAGCGGCAGTGCAATTTTTACCAAGCGTGAAGAAAGAAAGCTTTGCACACCTTGCTGGTGATATTTCATATGGCTAAAAAATCCCGCTATTAAAAAAAATAGCTCCATACGAAAAGAATGGCTTACCAATGCAAATACCGACACCACATGACTGGTTGAAATATCCATTACCGCCCAACCAATAAAAATGGGCATAAACGATAAACTTGCATGAAAACCAATGCCTAAAATTAGTGCAAAAGCGCGCACCGCATCAAGGTAAGCAAGTCTATTTTTACTGGTTATTAAGGTATTCATCGCATTTCTCAGTTAATTAAATGTCAGTAATATTAAAAATAAGCGACTAATAAAAAGTCACTTCATCCACTTGGTAATCAAAAGGTGTTTTTTGTATACCAAAGGTAGTAATACTTAAACCATTAATCGTTGCAGCATTAAGTGGTGTTTGTGCTGACCAATTGCGTTTCATTGTGGTAAATGGAATGTTAACTTCATGAAATTTACCGTCTGACTTTACGTTAACCAACGCAGAATGATAGTCGAAATTGGTTATTTCAGCGCTATTAGCTGATACCGAAACATTACCCTTATCAACTTTTATTAATAGTCGAATACCTTCAAAATGGCTGACATCTTGTGGCAAACCTTTAGCATTTAATAACAACACCGAGCTCGCCCAGCCGGGCTGTCCACGCGGGGGTACTACTTCACCTTTTATATGCAATATGCCATTAGCAATACTAATCGCGGTTTCTGTTTTTCCGCCAGCAATTTTGTCATCTAAAAATTGTCGAGCAATATTTAAGTTATTATTTTGAGCATGGCTAAAGTCATCAATAACAGGCTTTAAATCTCCCGCTAAAGTAGTGCTATTGAGACTAAAAAGTGAAGCTAGTGCGAGTGTTTTCCCTAAAGTTAAGCCAATATTTTTTAATCGTTTCATTCGTATTCTCCAAATAAATAATGTGTATGTTTTAGAGATAAGTGCCTATGTGAGCGAAAAAGGTGACACAATGTTTAAAATTTTTTATTAATTATTTTTTGAAAAAATAATTAATAAAAAATGTCACCTTTTACTTCAGTGCGGCACATAATAATTTAAAGCCCATGGGAGCATAGTAATGACGCTATTTAGTAAACGAAACTTAATGACAAAAACCAATGACGTACACTTAGTGATGCTGTCATTGGGGGGCGATCGCGACGCTTTTTGCGAAATAGTGTCACGCTACCAAAACCTACTATGCTCGTTAGCCTATTCCTCAGTAGGCGACACTAAATACAGTGAAGATATTGCCCAAGAGGTGTTTGTTGAAGCTTGGAAAAAGCTTGATACGCTAAAAGATCCTGAAAAATTAAAGTCTTGGCTTTGCGGTATATTGCGTTTTAAAGTTAGCCATCACCGTCGTAAAGAAGAAAAACAACCCATAAAAGGAGCAAGCGAGCTTGCAGAGCACGACATCCATGACATCAACAAATTGCAGTTAGAAGACAATGCAATACTCGAGCAGGAACAAGCACTACTCTGGCAAACATTAGATAAAATGGAAGCCACCTACAGAGAGCCACTCATTTTGTTTTATCGTGAACAACAATCCGCTGAGCGTGTTGCCGCTGAGTTAGATTTAACACTTGATACCACCAAACAACGACTGTCTCGAGGCCGAAAACTGCTCAAACGCGCCATGGTAACGTTTGTTGAAGACACTTTAGCAAAAAGTAAGCCTGGCATTGGCTTTACTGCTGGCGTACTAACCGCTATCAGCAGTATTGCCCCGCCAGCAAAAGCCGCCGTTTTAGGTGCTAGTGCAGCTAAAACAAGTGCGTTATTTAAGCTTTCTACTCTTTTAATATTTTTAGCCGCATTTTCAGGCGTTGTTAGCTCATACTTTGGTTTAAAAGCTGGTCTTACTCAAGCGCGTACTCAGCGTGAACGCAAGCAAGTAATGAACATTGTGGCGCTCTTCTTCTCATTTGCCGCTGTCTACATAGTAGGGATGTATGCGCTAAAATATGCAGCGTTGAATAGCGAAGATAATGTAGCTTCATTGGCAATCGCTTCACAGTTTGTAGTGTTTGCTTTTATTATCAGTTATCTATTGTTAACTTATCGCATGTTCCAAAAAACACACCATTTAAGAGCACAAGAGCGCTTATTTAACCCACATAAATTTGAACGACTTATCGACCAAAAAGGTTCACAACAGCGTGAGTATAAAAGTAAGCTATGCTTGTTAGGCATACCATTATTTCATTTTCAACTGGCGATGACGGAAGCAGATGACAAGCCCGCTGTAGCTTGGGTAGCAGGAGGGAGCAGGGCCTATGGTTTATTCTTTGCTTGGGGCGGCGTTGCTATTGCACCTATCAGCGTAGGTATTATATCGGTAGGTATTATTAATATTGGTGCCGTCGGCTTAGGATTAATGACAATTGGTACCGTTGGCATTGGCTTTATTGCGTTTGGCGCATCGGCAATTGCTTATAAAGCTTACGGCTCCTTTTCTGCACTCGGTTGGGAAAGCGCCATCAGTAATGGGTTTTCGATAGCAAAAGACGCTGCTATTGCCCCCATAGCCTACGCAGAGCACATAAATAATGATCAAGCTGCCGACATTATTAACCTTACTCTACTCGGGCAAAGCTACCCATGGGTATTAGCTTTCACCGCAATGCTTGTTATCATTCCGTCAATATTGCATTCAAACAAGGTGCGCCAACGGATGAAACAAAGCTAGCTGAAAGGTACAAATGGTAAAAATGCTTTTATCAACCTATTATTAATTGTGGAGTCAGGCTTATGGCCTTAGTGCTCTCGATTAACAAACAGGAAACCACATGGCTGAATATAAAATTAGTCAAATGCACATTGAAGCTGCTAGAAATTCTACTGACGATTTTAACCTTTTTCATGATAAAAATCGCTGGCATAAAATTAAAGACAATCCATTTAAGGGAACGATTGCGCTTGGCTTTCAACTAGGTTGCTTTGTCGAAGATCAAGTAAATCGCTCACCTAAGAGTTATACGCAACAACTCAACAATGCTGAAAAAAGACAAATAAGTACTAAGGCACTTAACTTTAGTCAATACGAGTTTATTTTTGCTGGCACTGTTAAACCTAATGACAACATAGCTCTTACCATTCGCGACGGTCGTTTTTCTGATATTGATGGCGCAGAGTGCTTTTCAAATCGTATTGCCCTTAAAGCAAATGGAAAAACAGTATTACTTGG